>SKNI01000696.1 GCA_007120615.1 Myxococcales bacterium
TCCACCCAGACGTTCTTCCAATTGCACTTCTACCATCCGCCAGAAGGGCGGCGAGTTGACATGGAAATACAACAGCGAATAGACGCTGAGCAGGGTCAAAAAAGGGACGAAAAAGATCAGCGGGATCTTTACGTAACTTCGGTAGACCCGAAATTGTATTTCGTCCAGAAGGGCCATTATCTACGCTGTGGTCGGGTTTGGGTGCTTTTCGTTGTCTTCGTTCCCTACGATTCTATCCGCCTCCCACCCTATCAAGGATCGGTGGGATATCCAGTTGGACGTGGTTGGAAGGTGAAATATTTCAAAAAAGGCCGCCCCCGAGTTCTTTGACATGATGCTTCGCTCAAGATCCTGTGGTCGTCGGCCGGGCGCACCACCTCTGGGCTGGGCCATACTCGCCATTTTCGCCGGCTTTACTCTCTTGTGGATCGATTGGTTCGTCCGTCTCAGCCGCAGCTAATCACTCCGCCAGATCCGCCACATAGGGGCCAAATGGAATGATCGAAGCCGCCAGGGCTCCGGCGATCTTCTCCATCGTCCATGCGCCCCGGCGGGCGGCGACGGCGACCCAGCCGACGAAGACCATAAATAAAATCCCATGAATCATGCCCACATAGCGCACCGCCGTGTCGATATCACCGATATATTTCAGGGGCATTGCCACAAATAAGAGAACCAGAAGCGACGCTCCCTCGATATAGCCGAAGTTTCGAAGCGTGAACCACCCGCTCGTACCCGACCCATCGACATCTGCTGATTCTCCTCGGGCCGCCCGCCGGTGGGCGAGGTTCATCAGCACCGTCAAAAGCAGAAATCCCAGCACATTGACGGGGTCAAAGAGGTCCCGGTCGATAAATTCGCTCATCGCATGCCCCCCTCCCCAGGCCATCAAAAATCCCGGGGCGGCCACGAAATAGGCCGCGCGCTGGCGCAGCTTAACTCCCGGCGATATCAGCGCCACAAGCGCACCGGCCAGAAGAATCGCCATGCCCAGATAGTGGACATATAAAACGGTTGGATAGAGTTCGAAGGGCATGTACGGCTCCAGAAAGAGTGGGGCTGAGGTTCAAGACCAAGGGAATTACTATTGGGCTTTCTATAAGGGGTCAAGATGTCGATTTGACGCAGCCATACCCGAATAAAAAAGCATACCCCATTCGGGGTATGCGCCCCGTGAGTCATCTATGATAAATTGTTCTTCATCACGCGATAAGGCAGGCGGGGTAACCCCTTCTACACGGGTAGATTCCCTGGCTTGAAAAGTTGGAGTGAACTGACAATTGATCGATAGATGCATGCACTTGTGGGGTCTGAAATGTCAAAAAAAGGTCCGTCACCAATCACTGGCCAGGTCCGCTCGCTGAGCCAGAAACGACGCAATCTGCTCAAGGAACGCCACCCGGAACACCTATGCGCAAATTGTGATTCCGTGATCTTCGATGAAGAAACCCTCTGCCTTCACTGTGAAACACGACGCCCCGATGAGGGCTGGTCTTCTCTGAGCGACCATGACGACCCCTGGGTAGGAGAGGTCATCAACGACCGTTATCTCATCGCCTCCTCCCTGGGCCAGGGGGCATCGGGCATGGTCTACCGCGCCGAGTCCCTGTCCATATCTCGTCAATTCGCCGTTAAGATCATCTCTACCGACAGCGGCCAGACCGAGTCGGAGCAGATCATCGCCCGCCTCAACCGAGAGGTGGAAGCGCTGAGCCGTCTGAGAAACCCCCATATCGTCTCGTTCTACGAGATCTTTGACCTACAGGGCAGAGATGTCGCTGCGATCATGGATCTTATCGACGGCGACACCCTCGAGAAGTTGGTAAAAGACGGCGGACCGTTGGAGTTCTCCAGAGCCTGCTCGCTGTTGCGTCAGATCGCAAACGGGCTCTACGAGGCCCACCAGGCCGGGATGATCCACCGCGATCTAAAACCGGAGAATCTCATGGTGGAGCGCCTCCCCGCGGGCGATGATTTCGTCCACATTCTGGACTTCGGAATCGTGCACCTCACCGACGACACCAGCGTCAGCATGACTCACGGCTTTATCGGCACGCCTCTCTACGCAAGTCCCGAACAGGCGATGGCCCATAGCATCGACCACCGAAGTGATATCTACAGCCTGGGGGCGATTCTCTTCTTTATGCTCACCGGCAAGCCCCCATTTATTTGCAATAACGTCTACAATGTATTGCGAATGCACGTCCGTGAGTGTCCACCTACGTTGGGAGAGGCAAACCCCGGCCAGCTCTTCCCTCAGGAATTGGAGCAACTCACCGCTCGGATGCTCGCCAAGGAGCCCTCGGATCGACCCGATGATCTATCGAGGGTCATCGACCAACTCGATCATTTCACAAAATCCCGCTCCGAGGCTCATTCGAATTCCTGGAGTTCCGTCAACGTCGGTGATTCAAACCCGGGGCGAAATCACACCCCGACGACAGGGCTGAACTCAACCTTTCAAAAAACTCTCAGCGGCGCTGCGATCCCCGCTGTGATTCCCGCTGTGGAGCCCGGCTTTTCCCTCCCCGGCCCTGCATCCAGGTTGCAGGCCACCCATAGCGGAGAGAATGCCTTCGCCATACGCCTCACCGGACAAGACCCGGCTGAGATTCTCCTCTTCGGATCCGACACCGAATCTCCCCGACCGATTCCGGTCCCCACCGAGACCAGCGTTGAATCCATCGCCATGTCCGAAGAGTTTCTCATCTCCGGCCATCAAAACGGCATCATCTCACGTGTGGCTTTGGCCACCGGCAAGAGCCGGGCTCTCTTTCAGGACGTTCGCCGCACCCCGATCACCGCCGTCGCCGTGGATAGTAACGATCGCTGCATTATCGCAGGCTCCAGCTCCGGCCGCGTCTATATGCACCACAACCAACGCCCCACCTCCAGCGACTGGTCCCGGATTCGAAGCGGAACGACCGTAAAGGCAATCGCGATCAATCGCTTCGCAGATCTCATCGCCATCGCCCGGCAGGACAACTCGGTGGAGATCGTTAGCCTCTCCAACCTGCGAATCCCCACCGGCCAATTCAGAACCCCTGCCCCGATTCACTCGATGGCCATCTCGAAAGATAGTAGCCTCCTGGCTGCCGCACTCGTGGACCGATCGATCGCCCTCTTTCAACTCCCCACAGGTTATAAGATCTTCTCGATGCCCGCCTCCAAGATCGATATTCTCACCGTCAACTTCTCCGAAGACTGCAAACCCCTTGCGGTCTGTTCGGTGAACGAAACGCTGGCGGTTCTCGACTTTGAAGAGATCGGTCATCGGGTGCGATCGCACTGATCTTCCGTGGTCTTGTCGATGATATAGACACAAACTCCATCTCCAACCACTATACAAATCATGACGTCTCTTCGGCCCTTGAACCGACGGGTTTCTTATGGTTTAGTTGCCCCATACTTGGATGCACCCAATGGCGACATCTTAATAAAATCGTTGATCTTTTTGCTGAGGAATGCTTTGAGCCAGGTCATAGTGAATTTTAATGGTGAAGTCAGCGAATTTGGCATCACTCGTATCACCCGCGAAAAACTCTACGGGAAAAAGCGCCGCATCATCGTCGACGATGACGGCGAACAATGCGTCTCTGCGCAACTGACCCGAGACGGCGCGGCGCTTCTTCCCTCCGGAACGACGGCCTACCTCTACGTCACTCCCGACGAAGATGTTGTGGCGCGCCGCGATCTGCAGGCCGTCGACGAAGATGGAAACCCCGTCGAATCGGTCCCCTCCACCCTCGGTGTTGAGCAACTGGTCACCGAACCGGTGCCGGCGACTCGAATCCTGGACCACGTGGTCACGGCGGTCTACCAGCTCGACGGCGAAGATCTCGGTGAGGTCCTGGTTCAAGCTCTGAAGGACGGCGCGATTTTTGAGATCCGGTTCAATTACCGAGCCGGGTTTGAGGATTGGCCCGCCTTTCTTCTGAGCAACGACGACGGACTCTTCTTGCTGGTCTGCGCCGATGCCTCCTTCGACTTCTTCTATCCCGACACCGCCGTCGATGACGATGAGGACGAGGACGACGATCCCTTCGACGATGACGACCTTGATTTCAGCATGTTCTGATCGCTTTTTGGCTTATAAAACCCTGCATTGCTGCGCTTTTATTAGGTGAATGACTGGTAAACTGCAGGGATTGAACGATAA
>SKNI01000414.1 GCA_007120615.1 Myxococcales bacterium
GGGGTCGGGCCCGGCCGGCGGCTTGTACTGAGCGGGCTTATCCACCATCTGGATGCCCAGCTCTACGAAGAGCATCATCACATCATCGATCTGTTCGCTCGACAAGATCCCTTCGGGTAATGATTCATTGACCTCTTCATAGGTCAAAAAACCTTTTTCCTTACCCATGTCGATAAGTTTTCGAACTTCCAGACTTGTTGCTCGTGCGTTTGATTGAGCTGTTAGCATCAAACTGTCTCCTTCCGTGCATGCCACTGCCACCGATACTTCGCATCGGTAGGTTGTCCGTTAAATCCCTGAAATACCTTTTAAAAGACAGGCCGGGGGTCCGGGCGGACAAACTTGTACAAATATGGGATTATTCCACGTACGTTGGAACTTTTTGGGTTATGGCGTCACTGCCTTGCCTCCTCGCTTATCCCGCATGACTCTTCACCTGTTCGGGGCGAGCCCCTTCCAGATTGAGAGCCTGCTCAAACTGCTGGACCTCTTTGAGTTGCTCGGTGAGCTCCACATATCGGTCGCGATCAGTGCGAAAATCTACTTCTACCAATTCTTTCTCCAGAATGGCGGCCATTCGTTGTGCCCAGCGCTTTTTTAAGGCCCACACACAATCGCGATACCAACGCAAACTTTGATCCGGAGGATAAAGCTCGCCACGTTCCGGTTCGGCCAGGGCCCGCGTAATTGTCTCTCGCAGGGGGACGGCCTTAATTTCTTCTATCAAGAGCGGTCTGTTGATCTCTTGATTCGCTTCGTAATGGTCGCGAGCGAGGTTCAGCAATCTCGCAAGGTCATGACTGCCAAGCAATTTGTCAAGTTCTTCGCGAAAAAAATCACTCAACCATTCGGGGTGATCCAGCAAAACGACGAGGACGCCGTACTCGGCGCTGGTCAATTTGGCACCCTGATGAGAGCGGTGCACCTGCTGCTTGACCTCCGCTCTTGCCGCCTCCGGACGGCGCAGATAATTCTTCATCTGGCCGGGGTCAATATCGAGTCTCCTGGCGGCTTCCCGGGCATAATGGTCCCAGGTCACCCGGTCTTTGACCTCATCCAAAAGCTGGGCCACATCCTCCAGCGCTCCGACTCGGACTTCGATGGCTGCGCCTTCCACGGGACGAATCACCCGGTCCAGGGCCCAGGCCATCAGGGGCCGGGCATTGTCGATCTTGGATTGAAGGGCCTCTACGCCTTCCCTTCGAACAAAGGTGTCGGGGTCGTCGCCGTCGACGAATCGAATTACCATC
Source organism: Myxococcales bacterium (assembly GCA_007120615.1). Taxonomy (GTDB): domain Bacteria; phylum Myxococcota_A; class Bradymonadia; order Bradymonadales; family Bradymonadaceae; genus SKNI01. The sequence continues at coordinate 1,251 of SKNI01000414.1, forward strand.
GCCTCCAGGCCGGCCTTCTCCAGAGCTCCCATACAACGAAGGGTAGCCTCTTCGCCGGCGGAATCGCCGTCGAAGGCGATCACGACCCGGCGGGCAAACCGACGCATCAGGCGGGTCTGGTCCTCGGTCAGGGCGGTGCCCATGGGAGCTACGGTGACGTCGACCCCGGCGTCGTGAAGCGCGATGACGTCGAAGTTGCCCTCCACCACCAGGGCGTACTCCTCTTTCTGAATGGAGCGCTTGGCCACATCCAATCCGTATAGCTCCTCGCCCTTGGTATAAAAGGGAGTCTCCGGAGAGTTGATATATTTGGCGCCCTTGGACTCGGTGGCCAGGGTTCTGCCGCCGAAGGCCAGCGTATTTCCCCACACGTCGACCACGGGGAAGACCACCCGGTGGCGAAACCGGTCGTAGTGGCCGCCCCGATCCTTTTTCATCACCAGACCCGCTCGCTCCAACCACTCCGGTTTGTATCCCTCACCGGTGAGATGATGGAGCAGATGGTCCCAGCCGTCGATGGCGTAGCCCAACCCGAATTGGCGGGCGGTCTCCTCGGAGATGTCTCGCTCCTTGAGGTAGAGTCTGGCTGCCGCGCCGGGTTCTCCCCACAGGTTTTTCTCAAAAAATGCCCGGGCCGAGGCCATGATATCGAGATAAACTTTTCGCCCTTCTCGTCGCTTTCTGGCTTTCTCGGCTTCTTCGGGGCTCTCCTCAGGGATCTCAACGCCTGCGCGCTCGGCGAGGTTGCGCACGGTTTCGGGAAAACTCCAACCCTCGATGGCCATCAGAAATTGCAGCGCATTGCCCCCTTCTCCGCATCCAAAACACTTATAGATGCCCATGCCGGGATGTACGTTGAAGCTGGGGGTATTTTCGTCGTGAAAGGGACAAAGGCCCTTATAATTACTCCCCGCGCGCTTCAACGCTACATATTGCCGCACCGTCTCCAGAATATCCGTTCGCGCCAGGACTTCTTCGATGACGGCCTGAGGAATCAGACCCATAAAATACTATCTCTACTTTGATTTCGTGACCGGGCAACCCGGTGCGTCAGACGCACACTTAACTCGGCGACAACCATCGAAGATTTCGCCTTTGATCACGGGCACTTGCTCGTGGCGGTTGCAAATCACTACCCCGGCAACCACCCAATTTCGAAGACCTAGTCTAGCAGGGCACAAACCCCTGTCAAATCTGGTTTTTTCGTTCTCCCCTCTTCCAGGGGAGCCAGCGCACTACTGCTTGCCCAAGAGCAACTATTGTCCACCGATACAAAATGGGCCCTGAAGACTATTGATATTATCGCGGCAGCCCTCATTCCAGGCGCAATCGGAGCAAGGGCAGGAATCACAATCCCGGGCGGCTCGGTAATTTCGACATCCGGTCCAGGCGATACAGACCTGGTCGCCGCCACACTCCATTCCACAGGTATTCCAGTGAGGAGCGCAATAGAGCGAACTCTGACTTCCCGTCGTCATACAGGCCACCCCGTCGTCGCCGCTTTTTTGACATTCGCTGACTGTAGCGCCGCAGCCTCCGGAGCCGCATTCCCCGTCGAGGCAATGACCGGCCCCACAACTTTCTCCGCAGTCTCCACAGTGGTTGGGATTGAGATTGGTATCCACGCATTCTCCGTCACAGAGGGTGAATCCATCGCGGCAGACACACTCCCCACTCTGACAGGCCGCGCCCGGGCCGCATTCGACACCGCAGGCTCCGCAATGACTGGAATCGATCTCCAGGTCCTCACATCGATTCGAGCCACCGCAGGCCTCCATGGAGCCGGAACACACGCACTCGCCCTGAGAGCAGGACCCAAAGTCGGGATCGCAGCTATTTCCGCAGGCTCCACAGTGATCGTCGTCGGAGGAGGTGTCGACCTCCTGGCCGTCGCAGATCTCATAGGGATCGGCATCGCCCGTTCCGGTGTCGGGGTCGGGGTCGCTATCGCCGGTTCCGGCGTGGGGGTCGGGGTCGGGGTCGGGGTCGCTATCGCCGGTTCCGGCGTCGGGATCGGTCGTTCCTCCATCGCCCGTTCCGCTGTCGGGATCGGTCGTGCCTCCATCGCCCGTTCCGGAATCGCCGTCACCGACTCCGGCGTCGAGATCGATATCTCCGTCGAGATCAATATCTCCGTCGGGATCTTCTGAATCGCCGACCGCATCGCTATCGGTAGTTCCATCACCATCTGCCGAAGCGCTAGCATCGCTGATCTCACCGGCGTCCTCCGAATCCCCCAACTCCCAATCCTGATCGCCTTCCACACGGGCGGATTCGGGCTCGAAATTACAGGCTGTCACCAACATACTGACCGCGACAAGCGTCACTATCCATCGTATCGAAACGGTCAATTTGCTTTTCATCATCGGAGGTCCTCGGGGATATATTCTACACATTTCTCGATCTAAATCGGTTGGTCCAAACTATAGACAAACTTTATAGCCGGTGCAAAGCGTCCTCGGATCGCGGACGGGGGACGCGGCCTCCACCCAAAACTATTTTTGCGTTCCCCGACTCGTGTCCAGATTGATCACACAATCAAATCTTGACCCGACCGCCCACAGGCGCAGGAGTAGAAAATGGAGCATCTCTCGGGAACCCCGTTACGTTATGCAGTCATCGGCCTCGGACATATCTCACAGGTCGCAGTGTTGCCGGCCTTTGAAAACGCCGAGAATTCCCGACTCACCGCACTGGTCTCCCATGATGATCATAAATTAGAAGAATTGGGGGAGCGCTACGATATCGAGCACCGCTATCACTACGATGACCTCGAAGATCTTCTGCAGGAGGACATCGTCGACGCGGTCTATATCGCGCTGCCCAATCATCTCCACTGCGAATATACGTTGCGCGCCGCCGAACAAGGCGTGCACGTTCTCTGCGAGAAGCCGCTGGCCGTCAC
>SKNI01000248.1 GCA_007120615.1 Myxococcales bacterium
CCGTGTTATCGCAAAAGGAAGAGCGCTTTTTGTTGAGCGAGGACAAGGATGTCCACGGCGCCAAGTCTACGTGTAGATCATCTCGAGGGGGTTGGCGCCGATAACATCCCTGTTATCGCAAGCGCTTTTTTTGTTGACCGAGGTTAGGGAAGTCCGGCCAACAGAAAATTTGCTTCTCTATTTTTAGTGTCGAAGGTCCGAAACCATCATTTAAGATCTAAATTAGACGGAGGTACCAATGACCTACCAGCCATCGGACCAAATCTATAGTGGAGCATTTCTTCCCCACACTGAAGCGATGGGGAGGCCGCAGATGATCACGTTTCATCTAGGAGACTCAATCCCCCGAGAGATATATCATCAGCTCACCGACGAAGTTTCCACACCGGCGGAACGCCGCCGGATTTGTGAGCGATACCTGGATCGAGGGCGCGGTAGATGCTGGCTCAACAATAAGAAAATAGCCGGTGTTGTGTCGCAAACCCTTAAGTTCTACGACGACTCTCGATACCATCTGGTGGACTGGGTGGTAATGCCAAACCATGTGCATGTGGTCTATGACCGTCCCGCTCACCCCATGGGAAGTATCGTTAAGGATTGGAAGAGCTACTCTGGTCAACAATGCAATCGACGTCTCGGCCGGAGGGGCCAATTCTGGCGTCGTGACTATTTCGACCGCTATGCGAGGTGTCCGCGGCATCTCTTCAATATGTCCTGTTATGTTCTCTTGAACCCTGTGAAGGCCGGACTCGTAGATGATCCCTTTCAGTGGCCGTTTTCCAGCATCCACGACTACCATCCAGACTTTAAGGAAGATTTGCGTCGTTGGTATCGCGATTGGAAGGAGCGATTCTGGATAGCCTGTGATGAGTGACCTCAGTGATCATGTCGCTTGGCGCCGATAGCATCTCGAGCGGGTTGGCGCCGATAACATCCCTGTTATCGCAGAAGGAAGAGCGCTTTTTTGTTGAGCGAGGACAAGGATGTCCACGGTGCCAAATCTACGTGTAGATCATCTCGAGCGGTTTGGCGCCGATAACATCCGTGTTATCGCAAAAGGAAAAGCGCTTTTTTGCTGAGCGAGGACAAGGATGTCCACGGCGCCAAGTCTACTGGGGGATGTCCTCGCGCGCAGCAAGGGATCACCACAAGATAACCCCTTCTTGACGTCAGGCCCCGCCTCACAGATTGTTAATACCACCTAGTTATGGCCGATCTGTTGCGAGAATCAGGATGAATATGAAGGTGTTGAGTGAAAAGTGGTCGGTTGTTTTGCTGGCCGTGGCGGCGCTCTTAGTAAGCGGTTGTTCGCTGACGCTGGAACTCTCGGAGTGCTCCGCCGATGACGATTGCAGTGCGGGGTCGGTATGTACGGAGGACTCGCTGTGTATCGAAGAGGATATCTCGGAGCCGGAGTGCGAACATACATCCGATTGTTCGGACGGTGAGATCTGCGATGAAGAGGGCCGCTGTGTCGACGAGCCCGAGCCGGATCCCGATTGCACCGAGGACGACCAATGTCTGGAAGGGGAGATCTGTGACCAGGTAGAAGGGGTCTGCGTGGAAGATGAGGATTTCTGCGCCGATGATGATGAGTGTGCAGACGGTCTGATCTGCGAGGATAATGGCTGCGTGGAGGGATTGCGCTGCCAGGATTTGGGCAGCTATGTGGAGTCGATGTGGAGTGATTTTGAGGACAGTGAATTAACCAACGTTGAGGGCTTTCGCGAGCCTCGAGACAGTCGCACCACGGCCACCGATCTGGAAGGGGAGGGCATTGACGAAGGCACGGTCGTTCGAATCGACTACGACCTCGGCGGCGATACGAACCCCACCGGATATCGACTCTATGCCTTCCCTAGCGCCGACGTGGGCGAATTTACCCATCTGGTGATGCGAGTCCGGGCCGATGACGACCAATCGCTGGAGGTGCGATTGCAGGATGTCGATGCCATCGAAAACGGAGATGCGGGCAGCCGTTATACTCTGGATGTCGGCCGTCAGTGGCGGGAGGTGGTCGTCGCGGTCGATGATTTCGAGCGTGCGGAGAGTCTCGGCCCGGTGGACACAAGTGAGTTGCAATTGATCGAGCTTCTCTTTGACGGCAATCAGAGTGTGCGCTCGGGATCTTTATACATCGATTATGTGGGTTTTAATCGACATCCCGAAGCCGGCGGGCACGATCTGGTGTGGAGTGATTTCGAGACCGATGGTCTGACCAATGTGGAGGGATTTCGCGAGCCCATTAACGAAAACACAGAAGTGACCGACCTGGCTCATGCCGGAGAAGATAGCGGAACGGTGGTTCAATTGGACTTCGAGTTAGACTTTGAAGAGGACGGCGTTGAGGTCACGGGATATCGTCTCTACGCCTTTCCCAATGCCGATGTCAGCGCTTATAGTCACGTGGTGATGCGGATTCGGGCGGACCGGGAGTTGGTCAACGCCACTGTGGAATTCTACGACGATCTCGACGATCAAGGATTCGCTCAGACCAACGTCAAGATCACTGAAGAATGGCAGGAGGTGGTCATCTCCCTGAATCAACTGGAATTGCCGCAGGAGGACGCCACCGCACCTGACTTTAGTTCTCTGCAGTTGATCAACCTTTTATTTCGCGATCAGTTGGTCTGCCCGGCGGCAGCGACCGTCTTTATTGACTGGGTTCAATTTCGATAATCCTTGCTCATCGATGCGAAACTTGGGACCCTTTCGACTCGCCTGGCGAATATGACTTTATGGATGAACTTATGCGCACTTCATTTTTTATCGCCGTTCTGTCGTTAGTCTCTGTGGTACTACTAATCTCCGGGGGCTGTGCCGAGGGGACCCTCGACGATCCCAACGGTCAAAATCAGAACGACCTGGACGTGGGATTCGAAGATATTCGAGGCGAAGGGGACGGCGATGGAGATTCGCAAGGGGACGCCGACGGGGACTCCGATGCCGACGTCGGAGGTGATGCCGAGGAGGACGCCGATACCGGTGACCAGACCCCGGACGGAGGCAAGCCCGACGGGGAATGCTCCACCGATGATCAATGCCCCGATGAAGATGATGTCTGTGATGTGGACCTGCAGGAATGTGTGCCGGCCTGCACCTCCGATGATGACTGCGACGGGGTCTGCTATGAGCCCACCGGTCACTGCGTCACGTGCTTAGAAAACGATGATTGCGACGACGGAGTCTGTGACCTCTCAGGAGATAGGCCCTGGTGCCGGGAGTGCGTGGTCAATAACGACTGCGACGGCGCGTTGGTGTGCTCCGACGAATATATGTGCGTGGAATGCGTCAACGATGCGGTTTGCCCGGGGCCCGATACACCCTTCTGTGATATCGACGAAAATGTCTGCGTGCGTTGCGTCAACGACGATCAATGCCCGGGAAGTGATATCTGCGATCCGGCCGAAAATCAGTGCGTTCAATGCGTCACCGCCGATGATTGCGATGAGCCCATCTGCCACGAGGGCCAGTGTCTGGGCTGTATCGATGATGGCGACTGCTCCGGTGAGGAGGAGTGCAACCAGACCACCAATCAATGTGTCGGGTGTCAGGGAGATGACGACTGTCCCGGCGGATTTTGTCGGCCCTCCGACGACACCTGCGTGACTTGTTTTGAGGATTCCCACTGCTCCGGCGGGGTCTGCGATCAGGACGGCGGCATCTGTCGCGACTGTCTGACCAACGCCGATTGTGCAGGCTCCGATGTCTGCATCACCTCTACAGGCGACAATTTTTGTGCGGAGTGCGAGACCAACGCCAACTGCTCCGGCAGCCAGGTGTGCAATTCTCAGAATCAATGCGTGGAGTGCCTCAATAATAATGACTGCGCCGGCTCTTATGTGTGCAATTTCCAAAATGTGTGCGTCGAGTGCATCAGCCACGGCGACTGCACCTCCAGCGCCTATCCCCACTGCTCGGGCAGCCAGTGTGTGGAGTGTACGACCGACTCTCACTGCAGCGGGGGTGATATCTGCCATAACGACCAGTGTCGAGACCCGGGCACGTCGGTTTGCTCCGATGACAGCGAGTGTCCCTCGGAAAGCTGTGACTCCTGGTTCGGCGGATGTGAGTGCGAACCCTTCTCCGGGGATTGCTCAGCTGGACAGACCTGCTGCATCATCTTCGGAATCCCGTCGGGATCCGTCTGCACCTTTCCCGAGGACTGCTGAGGTCAGAAGCACTGCCTTGATGGAGGGCTCTTTGGGAATAGCTTTGCCGCTATGAGTGCTGCACAGGACACACAACCCGACGACCGAATCGCCCCGCCGAAGTCCACGCGCCGCCGGATGATCATTGCCTCGGTCATCTTCTTGGTAGGCCTGCTCTTGCTGGCCATCTTCGCCGGTCTTTTTCTCGAAGGGCTGACCGTGGTGGAGGATCCACCGCCGCTGCTTCAAGATCCCTGAGCGATGATCGGTGATCGGTGATCGGAAGCGAGATCGAGATTGTTGATCGGGCTTAATTCAGGTCGGCCTGGTGCTTTGCGTCTAAGAACTTCACCAACTCCCGGCCCAACTTCTGGGCGGACGCGGGGTTTTGACCGGTGATCAATTGTCCGTCGACGATGACGTTCTCCTCAAAGTTGGGGGCGGCGTGAAAGATAGCGCCTCGGTTTTCGAGGTCGGTCTGGAGCAAAAAGGGCATGTCGTCGGCGAGTTCTACGGCCCGTTCTTCGTCGTCAGTGAAGGCGGTGAGGTTTTTACCTTCTACCAGAGGCGTGCCGTCGGAGAGGCGAAGGCCAATAAGTGCTGCCGGACCGTGGCAGACGGCGGCGACGGAGCCGCCGTTCTCCCAGATGCGAGCAGCGATGGCGCCGAGTTGAATATTGCCGGGAAAGTCCCACATGGTGCCGTGTCCACCGACAAAAAAGATCGCCCGGTAGTCGTCGGGATCGACGTCGGTGGGCGCCATGGTATGCTCCAGGGCGTCTTGAATATCGTCGTCATTCCAGAAGTCATGGTTGATCTCGTCGTCGAGATCCATGCTTCGCGGGTCGGGGTGGACCGCACCACCCTCGGGGCTCATGAAGTCGACGGCGTATCCCGCCTCCACCAGTTCGTGCCAGGGATGAGAGAGCTCACTTAAGAAGTAGCCCGTCTCTTTGTCGGTGTCGCCCAAGATGGTGTGATTGGTGATGACGAAGAGGACTTTCGTAGACTCGTCGGTCTGGTCGGTCTCGCGGGGCGCTTCGGTCTCAGGAGTCGTGCCGCTCGCGTCAGTTTCCACGGGGGATGCACTTGATGCAGCCGGTGGTGGATCGGCTACAGGCGCGGCGGTGGTGCAGGCAGTCAGAAAAATTGCGAGTACGACAAGGGTAATGATGCGATGCATGGTGGCTCTTTCCTTTAGAAGTGCGTGGTGATTCTCGGCAAAGGATAACGAGTTGACGGTGTGGGAGCAAAGATGGGTGGAGGGTTGTCCAGATCGTTTATCCAATATGTGGGGCTGTACTCCAGCGGGGTGAAGAAGCCTCTCGGAATGTTTCCAAAAATAGAATTGCCATCTGGGTGAGTGTCTGCAGGGGTCTAAATCGCTTTTTGAATTCTTTTTCGTCAAGAAGGCCAGGGTTGGAACGATGCGTGCAATGACACCTCGGGACGTCGCCATTGTAGACGCTACGATTCATTCCCAACCCCAGGAGCCACAAATGTTGCAAGCGTTTAAGAAACCCTCCGCCATTCGCTCACTTATCGTACCCGCCCTTTTTGTGGGACTCGCCGGAGTCGGCTGCGGAGGCGATTACGGACATGATGGATATTATAACGGATATCCCGGCGACTATGGCTATTCCGAGGCATCGGAGGACCGGTTCAATGACTTCGGGGAGAATGAATTCATCGAGACCGGCGAGGAGAATACGTCGAGCTTCTCTATCGATGTGAATACGGCGTCCTATACGATTATGCGGCGCGATTTGACCAGCAGTCGGTTGCCCAATCCCGACAGTGTGCGCACCGAAGAGTATATTAACTTCTTTCGGTTTGATTATCCCAACCCTCAGGAAGATCCTTTCTCCGTTAATATGGAGGTCGCGCCCAGTTATTTCGGAGGCGATGAGGAGTCCGATCTACATCTGTTGCGAATCGGGGTGCGCGGAAAAGATGTGTCCATCGAGGAGATGAAGCCCACCAACCTGGTATTTCTGGTCGATATCTCCGGATCGATGAACCGCGAAACCCGGCTCCCGCTGGCCAAAGAGGCGATGCACGAGATGCTGGATCATCTGCGGCCCACCGATACGATAGCGATGCAAACCTACGCCAGCGGCTCCGATACAGTGCTGCAGCCGACGCCGGTGAGCAGTCGTGGTCAGATTGAGAGCGCTATCGATTCGCTGGTAGCCCAGGGAGCGACCCATGCTGAAGGTGGCATCATCCAGGCGTATAACCTCGCCGAGCAGGGATTTATCGAGGGAGGAAATAACCGGGTCGTCATCCTCACCGACGGTGATTTCAATGTCGGCAAAACAGGTGACGACCTGGTGGAATTGGTCAAGAGCTATCGAGACCGCGAGATCAGCCTGACGTCGGTGGGCTTTGGTCACGGCGGATATAATGATGCCACCATGGAGAGGCTGGCCCGGGACGGAAATGGCAATTATTTCTATATCGACACCATCGAAGAGGCCCGCCGAATCTTCGGAAGGGACCTGCCCTCGACCATTGAGGTCATTGCCCAGGACGTGCGGATTCAGGTCGAGTTCGATGACGATGCGGTCAAGCGCTACCGACTGGTGGGCTATGAAAAACGAGTCATGGAGAACGAGGAATTCGACGACGAGTCGACCAACGCCGGTGAGATCGGACCGGGTCATACGGTAACGGCGTTCTATGAGCTGGAGCTCCACGAAGATGCCGGCGATGAGAGCGACTTTCTGGCCGAAGTTCGGGTTCGGCACCGAGAGCAATACGGTGAAGATACGAAGCTGCAGACCAGTCTGATCAAGTTGTCTCAGGCTCATGACGAGTTCGCCGACGCCTCCGATGGGTTCCGATTTGCGGCGGCCGTGGCGGAATTCGCCGGCGTCCTTCGAGGCAGCCAGTACGTCAACGGTGCTCGCTTCGACGAGATCAAGTCGATCGCCGATGGCGCCCGCTACCAGGGATACTCCGAGCAGGAAGAGTTTCTGGATCTCGTAGATATGGCTGACGCTTTGTGGCAAGAATGATCGCTTAAGTTCTTAGCGAACTTTGCTCCCCGGGTGGCTTGTTGCGGCCCGGGGATTTTTTTGTCCTACGATCGGGATTGGACATCATCGGGGTGGCTGTGAGATCTCAGAAGGGTCTTGAGTTGAGAGAAGAGAGTATGAGTTCGAAGAAAAATGAAGATGAAGAGGGCTCGTCACGTCGAAGTTTGTGGATCGAGGCGGCGAAGTGTCTCTTGATCAGCAAAAAGTCCCGGGTGCGATGCCCGGAGTGCGACGAGGGCTTTCTGGAGCGAATCGATCTTCCGGGCTCGTCGAAGAAGCAGCCGAAGTTCGAGTTGCGTTGCAAAGAGTGCGGTGCGTCGATGGAGTTGGAGCTATGAGAGAAAGGAAATCAGCGATGAGACGATCAATTGCGGTGTCGATTTGGATGGCCAGTGTGGCGTTGTTGTCGCTGGGGCTGGTGGTTGGGACGGCCGGTGAGGCACAGGCCTGCTCATGCATGGTGCCACCTCCTGCGGAAGAGGCGCTGAAAGAGGCGGACGCCGTATTTGTGGGGCAAGTCCTCGGTGGCGAGGCCAAAGATCGAATGACCCTGGAGGTTCGCCTGGCCGTGGAGAGGCGGTGGAAGGGCGCCGAGTCCGAAGAGATCACGGTGCGCACCGCCACGTCGGGGGCAGCCTGCGGTTTTTCATTCACCGAGGGAGAGCGTTATCTGGTGTATGGATACGAGCACGAGGGTGTTCTGCAGGTTTCTCTGTGCAGCCGGACCGCGCCGTTGGACCGTGCGGAAGAAGACATCGAAGCATTGGACCGAGAAGTAGGACAGGCCCCGTCAGAGACCCGTCAGCCAGAGACGTCTCAGCCAGAAACGTCCACAGAGCGGGAGGCCGTGGGATTTCCGGCCCCTCAATGCCAGGACGGAGAGCGGCTTCTGGTCGAGAAATGGGGCTGCGTGATGCGGGTCGTTCACAGCGGGGATCAGCAAGTTCGCTATCTCTCGGGAAATGTGGCCCCTCAGATCTGCCGGTGGAAGGGAATGCCTGTGGTAGAGAGCTGGCAATGCATGGCGGAGTAACGTGGTTGTGATTGCTAAATCTGTTGGCTGCAATCGGGACCGGTCCAGCCGGGATTGCACTGGCAGGTGCCGCTGTTGCAGGTGCCGTTGCCGGAGCAATTATTGGGGCAGGATTGCTGGGAGCAGTCAATACCGGTCCAGCCTTGATAGCAGGAGCAGGTGCCGTTAAAGCAGTTGCCATTTCCGGAGCAATTATTGGGGCAGTCATCACCGGTAGAGGGAGTGGAGCAGTCTGATCCGGTCCAGCCCTGGTAGCACTGGCAGAGATTGTTGGAGTCGCAATACCCGTTGCCCGAGCAGTCGTTGGGGCAATTATCACCGCCGGAGCCGTCACCGGAGCCGTCGCCATCACCGGGTCCGGTGCCGTCGCTGACGGAGCAATCGGGACCGAGCCAGCCGGGATCGCAGGAGCAGCTTCCGTTTTCATTACACATCCCCCGTCCCGAACAATCATTGGGGCAATTGGACTCGGAGCAGTCCTCGCCGCTCCAGCCGCCCTGACAATCGCAAACGCCGTCCTCGCAGGTGCCGCGGCCGAAGCAGTGATTCAGACATATTCGTTCTGAACAGTCGGACATCCCCCACCCCTCGTCACAGGAGCAGGCGCCCTCTATGCAGGTTCCGTTATCGGAGCAATCGTTGGGGCAGGGCGGGAAATCACAGGTGCCGTCGTCGCAAAATTCGCTCTCGCAGTCGTCGTCGATCTGGCAGCTCAGACCGTTTTCGCAGGGTTCACAGGAGCCACCGCAATCGACGTCGGTTTCGTCTTCGTTGAGCTCCTGGTCGTAGCAATGAGAGGACTCCCCGGAGTCGATGCCGGTGTCGGGCAAGGGCACGGGTTCGTCCGAGCAGGCTGCGACGGCGAAAGCGACGGCAGCGATCAGGAAAATAGAAAATCTGCGAAGATTCATGGGAGAAAGGCCGGGGAAGTAATATCAATACGGCGTGATGGCCCTTTAACGGTAAGCAGGTAGAGAGGGAAAGGCAAGGAACCCGGATAATCCCGGCGGGCAGTAGAGTAAACGATTTCCCTTGCCCTTCTTCAAGGCTCTCTTAGAATAGGTCGGCGAGTGAATTTCTTGTCATGCCAGGCGTCTAAGAGGCGCACGGAATAAATGGCCTGTGTTCCACTGGGAGAGTCATGGTGAAAGATCGATCAAAGAATCAGACCTGGATTGTGTCGTTGATCGGTGTGGTTGCGATCGTGGGGTTGATGATTCCGTCATTGGCGATGGCCGACGCGGGATATCCATCGGTGGGAACGCCGCTGAACGCGGAGCGAACGGGGTCCTCCGATGTGGCGATCGTGGTGGGTGTGGAGAACTATCCCTGGCTGCCCGATGTCAACGGGGTGCTCGATACGGTGCGGGATTGGGAGATCTTTTTCGAGTCCGGGCTGGGAGTGCCCACGATTTATACCCTGGTGGAAAATCAGGCCACCCGGGAGGGGATGGAGCGGTTTGTGGACCAGGCCATTGAAGACATCGATCCCGGTGCCACGGTGTGGTTTGTGTTTGTGGGCCACGGGGCGCCGGACGCCGATGAAGGAGATGGGTTGCTGGTCGGTGTGGACGCTCAGGCCGACTTTGACAGCCTCAAATCGCGAAGTCTTCGTCGCTCCGATCTGGTGGCCCGGCTGGAGCGAGGTCGCCAGGAGCAGACGGTGATGGTTCTGGACGCCTGTTTTACGGGAGAGAGCTCCGGCGGCGAGGCACTGGTGCCCGGTGCGCAGCCCGTATTACCGACGACTTCCGCTCCTCGGGTCGGACAGAAGACGGTGATCTTGAGCGCCGCCGGGGCCGGCGAGATCGCGGGACCTCTTCCGGGGATGGAGCGTCCGGCGTTTAGTTATTTCTTGCTGGGAGCGATGCGAGGATGGGCGGTGGACGATGGCGAAGAGGTGTCGGCCTCCCAGGCGATTTCTTATACGCGCTCCAAGATCCGAATGGTCCGCGATCGTCGCCAGACTCCGGAAGCCTTTGGAGCCGATGATCTGGTCCTGGTACGCGGTGTCAGCGAGCCCGATCCCTTTCCCAACTGGCGAGGGCTCTCCCCGGCGGAGCAGGCGGCTACGGCCCGTCTGGAAGCCCAACGCCTGGAGCGCATGGAAGGGGTCGTAGTTCAGGAGCCCCAGCAGGCGGAGCAAGAACCTCGGACGGAGGAGGTTTCCGGGGAGAAGCTCAAAGAGTACGAGGCTCAGAAGATCTTTGAGTCCGACCAGACCTTTTATCAGGGAAGCTGGACCAATTCGTTGTCGGGGGCCGAATTTTATCGAGCTCTGGGACGAGATGATCTGGCGGATAAATATAGACCCTATCGTCCCCTCGGAGTGATCGGTACGGCGGTGGGTCTTACCGGAGCGGGGGTGGGGGCGGGATATCTCTACGGTCGTCAGCTGGCTTCGGGGTCGATGACCGAAGATCAATCCGTCTGGACCTACGCCTCCACTCCCATGATCTATCTGGGGCTTCTGGGAGCCTCCGGAGGTTGGTATCTGGGCCAGGCGATCTTCGGGGAGCGTCAGCCTCTAAATCGCAGGCAAAAGCAGGGTGCCGTTCGAGAATTTAATAATCGCCTGGCTCAAGAACTCGGGATTCCCGGGCATCTCACCGTGGCGCCCACAATTGGCGAGACCGTCGGATTGCAGATGCGGGTTGATTATTGAAGACGCCACAATGAATAGAGCGCCGCAGGGCTTCGTCAAAGTGATCTCGAATGGTGATGCAATGGCAAGTCCGGTGTTTGGAGCGAGGCGATGAATTGGCGGGTCAAAGGGGTTTTTGTTGTTCTTCTGGCAGTGATGGTCTGGGGAGCGCTGGGATGTGATTCCAGGGCTCGTCAGGCCGGAGAGGAGGGGAATCTACAATTTTTTTATAACCCGGCCGATGATAGCTCTCGCTTTGACCGACCCCTTGCTGTGGGCTCGGAGATGCTCTTATTTGCGGAGCCCCTTCGAGCCAGAGAGCTCGATGAAATCATCGCCGTTGAGGTGGGCTCGGAGGCGATCATGAGCGCCGAGGTATCCCGAGAAGAGCGCGACCCCCCGGCCATCTTATTGCGGGGACGATCCGCCGGAGAGACGACCATGATGGTGCGCGCTCGCGGCGATGGCGAGACCTATACGGACTCGATCACTCTGGAAGTCAGCTCGGTGGAACAGGTGGAGTTGGCTCATCTTTGCACCGCCTCTCGGGACGCTGCCTACGTAATGCAGCACGACCTGCTCTTGAAGATGGAGCGTCAGAACCGAAGCGGTGACGCCCTGGTGGGCTCGGCTCGAAGTTCGGAAGACCTGGTGGGCAGCTGCCAGGTGGAGATGAACCCGGCATTTTTTCAGGACAAGGCCCACTGCGATGAGGTGGGACTTCATTTCCCTGCGCATATCTTTACGGAGTTGGAGACCTTCAGCCTCTCCGTGATTCCCGAGGTCGACACCCTGGGCAGCTCCCACCGAGTGACCAATGTCCACATCATTCACCCCGATGAGCTCTTCTTTGACGGAGTCGAAGGGGAGCTACAGGTGGAGAGCAATCGAAATATCCAGCTCAATCCGCGTAGCTATCACGAAGACTTTCCGGTGTGCATGAATCTATGGATGGAGGTGAGCGTGTTGACTCCCGATCTGTGCACCGGGGAAAACGGGGCTCTCGACTTTGAGGTGGAGCCCTCCGATGAGAATCAATTCCGAATGCGCGGTGTGCGAGAGGGATATTGCGAGTTTGAAGTGGTCTTTCCGCAGATCGATCATCATCCGTGGGTGTTTGAGACCTACGTCGATCAGCGGTAGCGAGGCGAGAAAAATCGCAGGTTGGTGGGTTTGAGCGGCGCCGGACGGCGCTTCGGGGGATTGTGCAATTATCAGTGATCGTGAAGCAGGAAGGGGAAGAGAAAAAAATACCCCACGTGGAAGCTCGAAGGACTTTCGGTTCGACCCGGCCAAGTCGATCCACGTGGGGTCGGTGGTATCACGGATACCCTTTAAGCGTTGCGGCAAAAGCCGCACAGGCGTTGACTCTCCGTCTAAGACGGCCTTGAGCAAGAGGCAACGACGCTAGCCTTTATGGGGCACGCTACAGGTGCACCACCTCACCAGCCGTATAAGTACAATCGATATCCACTGGATCACCTCCTTTTTTCGGCACGTCTGTTTCGCGATATCCTGTATCGCCCATCCAGCCAGGGTGCCGAACCCGCAGCCGAGATGTTGGGACGAACCTGTCGTCGATCCGAAGCGGTTAACTTCGGCCCGGGAACCCTTTGCAGGGGGAACCCGCCATGGTCACGTGAAGTATAACGTGTTGAGGGGGGGTAAACAATTCCCGAGAAGGTAATTTTTTTAGATCGAGATCGGTGATCGGTGATCGAGATCGGTGATCGAGATCGGTGATCGAGATCGGGAGCGGGAGCGGGAGCGGGGGACCAAAGAGGATGTAACGTTTTATCAAGGGGTGGACCATCGGCGCGATTTACGGTATGTTACATTTGATGGTGGAGAGCAACGTTACTTTTTCACGAGGAAGTTAAAAGAAGCTTTTTATCAGCAACTTAGGGCGAACGGTCGGATGACTATTATATTGAGGAACATACGATATGTCACAGAGAGACCATGATAAATTTATAGGAATCTCGTGTTTCCCGACCAGAGTCCTCAATGGGGTTCCCTGGCGCAAACCGACCCCTCGGTGGGCCATGGAGGAGGGGGGCGGATCGCAGCAAAGTGACGAAGAAGAAGGGGAATTGGGCCTGCAGGAGTCGACGGGCTCGTGGGGGGAAGAGTCCTTTCGGATGATCGAGGAGTATTTTCCATCGGATTCGGTCTCGGAGCGCAGTTATCGAGAGCGTTATCAACGTGGCAGGACCCCGCATACGATCTTTACGTGGTGGGCCAGGCGGCCTTATGCAGCGGCCTGCGGAGTGGTGACTACGTCGTTGATTTCGATGAAAAACCTGGAGAAGGGCGCTCGGGAATTGGTCGACGAGTATTGTCGGTCTCAGAAACCGGGGTTGATGGGGATTGCGGTTCAAGAGTTGATGGGCGCCGGGGAGCAACGGGTGCTCGATCCCTTCGGAGGAGGAGGGACGATACCGCTGGAGGCTGCGCGGTTGGGGGCTCGGGTATATGCGCTGGATAATAATGAGCTCTCGCACTTTATTCAGACGACGTTATTACGCCTGTCACAGGAGGCCCAATCACAGGAGGCCCAATCACAGGAGGCCAGCTCGCAGCAGAAGGGGGCTGAGTCCGAAGAAGATTTGGGTCTGGCGAGGCTGGTGGAGCGGGAGGGCGGTCGGTTATTGGAGAGGCTGCGAAGGTCGACCGATGATTTTTTCCCGGGGCGCTACGCCGAAAAAGACGGGCGAACCATCGGGTATATGTGGAGTCGGGAGCTGCAATGCCCCAGCTGTGACGGATGGTTGTCGTTGATGAGAAGGCCCTGGCTGGCGAAGCGCGGCGATCGCCAGGTCTTTGTGGAACGGCGACCGGTGCAGGAGAAAAAAGCCTACTCGGTGGTGCTTCGAGAAGAGGGAGAGCCCGGTGATTTTCAATCGGCCTGGGATGGGCGCGAGATCCTATGTCCCTTCTGCGATCACCGAGTGCAACGAGAGGACCTGGCTCAGGTGATGAAGGATCGATGCCGGGATAATTTGCTGGTGGCCTGCACGTCCACGGGGCGACGCTCGGCCGGTGGGAAGGGCTATCACTGCCTGGAGAATTTCCAGGATTGCCTGCCCGTTGAAGGTACCCTGGAGGCCGCGCTTGTCTCCGACTTAAACAAGCTCTCTGCGACGCTACCCCCGGGAGAGTTGCCGCGGTGGTCGGGGGTGACCAATCCCTCGCTCTACGGGATGGAGAAGCACGTCGATTTATTTAACCTCCGACAGCGGGCGGTGTTGGTGCGGCTTTGTCGACTGCTTCGAGAATTTCACGGGGAGTGGACCGAGGCGTACGGGCCCGAGAAGGCAGCGGTGCTGGCGGCATTTCTGTCGGCCCTCATCGATCAACTGGTGGACTGGAATAGCCGCCTGTCGACCTGGATCTCGCAAAACGAACAGGTGGGGCGGGGTCTGTCGGGGCCGGGGATGGCGATGGTCTGGGATCATATAGAGATCGATCCCCTGGAGGAGGCCCCG
>SKNI01000354.1 GCA_007120615.1 Myxococcales bacterium
GTATGTTGACCGTGCGGTTAGTTTTTGGCAGTGTAGTCGCAATTAGCCAGTTGAGAAGGTTTCTAAGGAGAGCAGAGAATGGCAAAAAGCAGCGATTCAGCCGACAGTCGCAGGTCAGTTCTGATCACCGGAGGTGGTGGATATATCGGGCGATTGGTCACTGAACGACTGGCTGAAGAGCCGGGAGAGTTTGAGACCATCGTCTGCACCGATATCTCTCTTCCGACGCAAGAGGAGCGCGCTGACGGGGTAGAATACGCCATGCTCGATATCCGGGATCGCGATATCATTGAGGAGCTTCTCAGGACTCATCAGGTCGACACGGTGGTACACCTGGCCACCGTGGTCGGTGCTCACGAAGAGGCCTACGCCATCGACGTGGGAGGTACTCAAAATCTTCTGAAAGCCTGCGTGGAAACGGGAGTACAGAAGATCATCGTCACCAGCAGCGGGGCGGCCTACGGCTATCATAAAGATAACGAGGGCGTCCTCTCCGAGGACTCTCCGCTTCGGGGAAACGCCGATTTCGCCTATTCGCTGCACAAGCGGCTGGTGGAAGAGATGCTGGAAGAATACCGAGAGGAGCACCCGGAGTTGGAGCAGTTGATTTTGCGTCCCGGGACTATCCTCGGCGAGAGCGTGCAAAGTCCGATCAGCGACTTCTTTGAGCGTCCCGTGATCATGGGGTTGCGCTCGGCTGAGACGCCCTGGGTATTCATCTGGGACGAGGATGTAGTTCGGGTCGTCGTCGCCGGGGTCCACGGTTCTCACACCGGCGTCTATAATCTGGCCGGCGACGGGGTGATGACGCTCCGGGAAGTGGCAAAGGCGATGGACAAGCGGTTCATCGGCCTGCCCCGGCGGCTCACCGCTCGAGTTCTGGAGGCGCTGCATCGCCGGGGTTTTGTGGAGAACGGCAAAGAACAGGTCCTCTTTCTGGCTCACCGGCCGGTTTTATCCAATGAAAAGTTAAAGAGCGATTTTCCCTATACGCCTCAGAAGACAACGCGGCAGACCTTTGACCATTATTGGTCGGCCCGCCGAGGATGAGGGTGTGACTCAGGGCACGCCCGTTTACATTTCAGCCGATTTAAAGCATCCTGCGGGCCATAAAAACGAAGGGACTCGTTTTGCATTTCTTTCCCCATTTCCTCATCGGAGATCAACATGATCGGTTATAGCCTTACAGACGACCAGAAGATGTACCAGAAGACGGCCCGCGACTTCGCCCGGGACGTGATTCGCCCGGCCTCGGAGCATCACGACGAGACCGGTGAATATCCCTGGGAGATTCTCAAGCAGGCCTGGGAGTTGGGGTTGATGAATACCATGATCCCCGCCGAATACGGGGGATTGGGGCTGGGCTGCCTGGAGGCCTGTGTGCTCTCCGAGGAGATCGCCTGGGGCTGCACCGGCATCGGAACCGCCATGGAGGCCAATCAGCTCTCCATCTCGCCGGTGATCATGTTCGGAACCGAAGAGCAGAAGAAGAAATATCTCGGGATGCTCATGGAAGGAACCCGGGCCGATGGAAATCCCCATATGGCCGCCTATTGCGTGACCGAACCCGGCGCCGGAAGTGACGTGCAGGGGGTAAAGACCCGCGCCGTCAAAGAGGGCGACAAATATATCATCAACGGCCAGAAGATGTGGATCACCAACGGCGCCAAAGCCAGCTGGTATTTCGTACTGGCCTACACCGACGCCGACGCCGGCTATAAGGGATTGACCGGCTTTATCGTCGACGCCGACACCGACGGAATCGAAGTCGGAAGAAAAGAGCAAAACCTCGGCCAGCGGGCCAGCGATACGCGAGGCATCACGTTCACCAACGTGGAGGTCCCCGAAGAGAACGTCCTCGGCGGAAAAGAGGGCGGCGGCTGGGCCCAGGCGATGGGCGCTTTCGACAAGAGCCGTCCCATCGTGGCATCGGCTGCGGTCGGTCTGGCTCGCGCGGCCTTCGACCACGCCCGAGCCTACTCCCTGGAGCGAACGACCTTCGGAAAACCCATCGCTCGTCATCAGGCGGTGAGCTTCATGATCGCCGAGATGGCCATGAATATTCAGGCCGCCCGACACCTGGTATGGGAGTCGGCATGGCTCCACGACCAGGGCAAGCGAAACACCAAGCAGGCGGCCTTCGCCAAAGCCTTCGGCGCCGACATGGCAACCAAGGTCGCCACCGACGCCGTTCAGGTCTTCGGCGGCTACGGCTACTCCAAGGAATATCCGGTGGAGAAGCTCTACCGAGATTCCAAAATCTTTCAAATCTATGAAGGAACCAGCCAGATCCAGCGCGTGATCATGGCCCGAGAGCTTTATAAGGAAGTGCGTTGAATCGAGTATTGTGGCTAAATGACTAGCCCTGGCTTGCTTCGTTACTGCGAGGTTGGTCAGGGTTATTTTTTGTGAATTCTAAAAATATAGGGACGGCTTTTTTCGGTAGTCTCCAAATAGTCTCCATTTTTCTGCAGGATGTTTTTCAAGTTGTGGGACCCCGAGTATCTCAGAGGCTTTGGATCGAAATTTGGAGGAGAAGAGTGTCAACTGGACAATTAGGCATCCCTGTGAACTGCGGTTCGTGGTGCGAAGGGTCCCTCGGTCTACGAATTTGATCGAAGCCAAACAAGTCTCCACCGGCGTACACGCATCCGCTGCTCACTCCGACCCCCCAAAGCCCTCCCTGGCTCAACGAGAGGCACCCAGGTCCATTTCATTTAGTGAATTCTTATCCCAAGTTCTGGCTTTATTTTCAACGGCTTAGGCTCGCTCTCAGAGAGTCTTTAGAATGTTGATCTCAGGGACCATCGAAGAAGCGAACTGGTTCGTTTGTCTCGGGGTGGGTACGAAGCTAAGACCGTCACAATAGTGCCGAGCCCGACCAGGATAGGTTGGCTGATTAAATGTTCAGATTTTTCTTGACGAGGATCCCGGCAAATGGGGGGATCCCCATTACTGACCAAGCATCAATACTTGTTAGTCAATGATCTCTTGCGGTCGTCCATGCACCGTAACAAGTAGACGACGTCGGACCATACCCCAGTCGACGTATCTGATGCCGTCCCTTTCGAGTTCTCCACCGTGAAATGCAGTTTGAGGGGCTAGTCCGTGTGCCATCCTTGCGTTCAGTACTTCCAGCGCTTCATCTGTCAAATTGCTCCACCACATAGAGCTGGCAAAGACATTGTCGCTTGTGGTGAAGGCTAAGCGTACCATCGCATCGTCAAGTCGGTCACCTGGTCGAGTACCGACAAGTGACCGAATAAACGGATCACAGATATCATCAGCCGATCTATGCCAGCAAAATACAGCAGCACCACCATTTGGGCTTTTGATGATGGAGTACGTGATCAACGATGGTGTTTCACTTGTTTTGCCGAGCCTGGAAAGATTTGCGTCAAAAACTTGTCCGTCGAAGTCAGCCACAGGGTAGTACGCGGAACTCGTCATAATATCTGGGCACTTGGAAAAGAACACGACAGCCGTTCGGACCTCGTCGAAGTTTCTTTCTATTAAGATTCTATCCCAAGACTTCTTCACGCGCTCAAGGACCTGTCTTCCTATGCGCATACCCGCAGCAAAGGTATCGATGAATTCAGTTGGATTACTCGCTCCACTGTTAGCTGTAGCTAGCTTCAGCAAACTTGGAAGAGTTTCCTCGGCAGCCCGTTTTTTGTGAAGCTCTCGGAGGATCGATCGATAACCCAGTAAGAAACATTGTTGCACAGATCCCGTGAATGCTTGCTTCTCTACTGCGGCAAATGTCACGTCGTCGTGGTACTGACAAAGACCGGTGAACGTAGAGGCTCGATGAATTCCAACTTCTCTGGGCGCTGGTCCACCTTCCTTGCTAAGTGTGTCGTGATTTACTTCGAGTTTAAATACATGCCCGTTTAGCGCGATCGCATTAAGGGATGTAGCTCGCTGAATGGTATGAGCTTTGACAACCTTCCCCCTGCAAGTGTGAGGACCTGCTTCAGCATGTAGGCAGTACGATGCTTTGAAGTTCTTACGCTGCTGCGTCTTGAAATCCCAATATTCTCTCCCCGAAGATTTCGTTGAGTCATCAGAAGTCATGCCGTGAATATACCAGTGGGTGATGGAGGATGCTATTTCCAGCTACGAGTCATGACTTCGAAC
>SKNI01000595.1 GCA_007120615.1 Myxococcales bacterium
AGAAATCACCAACACCGAGAACAACGCAGACGCCGCCGGAGGGCTCGTGGGCAGATGTTATATGGATACGATATCCGAGTCCTACTCCAATAGTGTTGTCACTACAGCGGCGGAAGCCTGTGGCGGATTGGTCGGCTTTAATACCTGTGTCATTGAAGAAAACTCCTATGCTTCGGGGGATATCAACTGCGACGGGAATTTCGCCGGAGGCCTCGTCGGAGATAACCAGAGGCATATCACAGATTCCTATGCCACGGGCGCGGTACACATGGATTGTGGAGAGAGCTGTGCAGACACATTCGCGGGCGGGCTGGTAGGGATACACACGATACTACAAACGCCTGGTGCTGATGTTGCCGACCCTCAGGAGATCTGGCGGTCCTATGCCACTGGAGAGGTCACCGGAGCAGAAACCGCCGGTGGCCTGGCCGGGAGTAACGGCCACAATGATCCACATCGACGAGGCAATATTTTTAGCTCCTTTGCCTCCGGTGATATAACCGGTGAGCAAAGAGCCGGCGGCCTGGTGGGCGTCAACAAGCATTTCTACTTTGGCGGGGGCTTTGTTGAAGAGGAGCTTCGGTCTAGCCGTATTGAGGATAGCTATGCCACCGGGGCGGTGGTCGTCACCGGTGCGGACGGTGCCGGCGCCGGGTTGGCGGCAGCGGCGGGAAGCGGAATCTCAAGAAGCTACGCCGCCAATACCGTGGAATGCTCCAATTCGTGCACCGATACCGGCGGTCTCGTCGGGGAAGTTCTGACCGCTGTTGATCTTGACGGAAATCCCTTCGGCACCACCGTCGATCCCGTGGCTTCCTACTGGAATAGTGACCTCACCGACGCCGAAGGTCCTGGTGAGCCGCGGGAGACGGAGGAATTTACAGACGAAGGCAGTTTTGATGGCTGGGATTTCGAAGAAACCTGGGTCATGCCGGAGGCAGACGAGGTCGACGAATTGCGGCCGCGCCTGCGCTGGGAGAGAGAGGAGTGGGCGCCGGAGCCGGAGGATTGAATTCGACAGAAACTCTTTCGGATATGTCTATATTCGACAGGAGTTCATCGAGCCACCAGGGAGGTGGTCACGCCGTATTCTGGTCCTCAACGCGGGCATGTCCAACGACAAGCCTTTTCAGGAGGCGAGTCTCAAGGAGCATGTGGGTGAATAGATGACCGAGCGCGACACCATACTGATCCTGGGTGCCGAGGGCTTCATCGGAAGCCGTCTTCGAGACAGGCTCAACGGGCAATATCGGTTATTCAGCGTCGACGTCCGACCACTTACACCCGTCCGGGCCCGAATTGGGGCCGACGATCTGCGCAGCGAGCGTCTGTTTCGCCTGGACCTGGGCGACCCGGCTCAGCTCGACGAATTTTTTGAAGCCATCGCCGGCGATTTCGGCCGTCTTCGGG
Source organism: Myxococcales bacterium (assembly GCA_007120615.1). Taxonomy (GTDB): domain Bacteria; phylum Myxococcota_A; class Bradymonadia; order Bradymonadales; family Bradymonadaceae; genus SKNI01. Next base: position 1,411 of record SKNI01000595.1, read on the forward strand.
CAGTCATGCATCTGGCCGCCTATTACGATTTTCGCAACCAACCGGACGCCCGCTACGATCGCCTCCATGTGGGCTTGCGGCATCTACTCCAACTTCTCCATCAGCATGTCGACGCCGACGTGCCGTTGATTTATGCCTCCAGCATGGCCTCTCTTGCTCCGACCGAACCGGGTCGGCCGATCACCGAGGAGAGCTCCAGGCTCGGGGCCTGGATGTATCCCGCCTCCAAAATCGAGGCGGAAAATATTCTCCGTGAAGCCGCCCGGAAGCGACCCATCGTCGAGTTGGTCCTGGCCGCCGTCTATTCGGACCTTGGAGAGATCGTACCGCTCTTCAACCAGATCGAACTTATCCGCAGCCGGTCCATCGAGAAATTCATGTATCCCGGCCCCCCGGACCGAGGGTTGACCTACGTCCACATCAGGGAAACCGTCGACGCTTTCGTTCGCACCATCGAGCCTTTCTTTGCCCGCACCGGCCCCCATCGTTTTCTGATCGGTCAGGAAAAACCGGTCTCTTATGAGTATATCCACCGCCTGGCCTGTGAGATGTTTTACGGTAAAAATCTACCGCTTCTCCGCATCCCCTCGTCCGTGGCCGTTATTGGCGCTCATATGCTGAGCGCCTTCTCCAGTCTCTTCGGAAGGCGGCGTTTTCTGCAGCCATGGATGATTCAATTTGCCGGGGAACACTTCGAGTTCGACCTCACCCACGTCAAATCCGAACTGGGTTGGAGTCCGTGGCGCTCCATCCACGATGACCTCCACCGCATCCTGGAATTTGCCCACTACCACCAGGATCTCTGGCTTGAGGTAAACCACCGTCGTCCCTGGTGAGTTGTCGGCTGATCGGTGGGCTCGGCAGAGAGGACCGTTGCTCGTCAAATTCGCAAATCTACAAGACTTTTGGCGCCGATAACATCCCTGTTATCGCTAAGGAAGGTCGGCTGATTGACACGTGGTCGGTTTGCGGCGCTGGGTGACCAGCGCCGGTAACTATAGTGGTCTAGAGTCGCCACCAGCAGTCTAAGCGCCTTTCGCCCATGGACCGACTGACACCGGTGGACTGCAACGCCGACTCCAGATAGGCCTCCACGGGTGTGGGAGGATAGTCGGTGTACGATGCCTCATGATCGCTGCCCACGACGCAGTGAAAACTCTGGTCCTTTGTGTTGGCGTAGAGAAAGGTCGGCGCATAGCCGTGATGCCCGTCGAAGAGATAGAGGTGCTGATAAAAATCCTGCGCATTGAACACCATTTCCAAAAAAGAGACAACGGGCACCGGAGACATCATCGGTCCCAACCGCTCCCCGTAGACTCAGACTTTGCCTGGCCTCTTCCTCCGAGACTCCGCCGAAGTTGCCCGAGACAATCACTTTTGCGCCAGAGATGTCCATCATTGTACGAATATTTGCCATCTTCGTCTCCCTATTTTGGTTTCTTAAAAATTAGATAATGCTCCCAAAAGAGCCGCTCTTCAGTACCCCGAGAGGAGGTGATGGTTCAAATTCTGAAATGGTAAGGGACGACCCCGGGAACCGACCACTTTCCAATACGCCAACCCACAAATATTATCATGCGCACTGGCGAGAGTCCGTCGTAGTTGCTGACGCCGTGTGGGTTTGGGGTCGATCCGGCGCAGCGGAATCTCGCCGCTCTTTCGGCGTTCGCCGGTACCCTCATCATCATGATCTCGATCGGTTCTCTGCGGTCTTTGTGATAGAGAGTCGTGAGAAATCAGTTGTAGTAAGCGATGATGTAGTGGAGGCAAGGTGAACAGGCTCGTCGAGTATTTTCTGCCCTCGAAGTGGACCAGGTCCGATAGTGTGGAGCGTCGCCGCGCGCAGATCGCTATCAAGACGGCCCTGGTGTTGACCGTTTCTGGCACCTTCATGGCGGGGTTTTCCTATCTGCGGCTGGGCTCTCTTGTGGTGGTGGGGGCGATCTTGTTGGTGACGGCAGTAGTGGGCCTGGCACCGCTTGTGTTGCGTCGGACGGGGAGCATGACCGTGGCGGGCAATGTGATCTTGGTGCCCAATTACTTCCTGATCACCGGGGTAGCGATGATCACGGGCGGCAATCTGGGGACGACGACCAGTTGGTTGTTGATCCTGCCAGTGCTGGCCATGCTCTTTCACGGGGTCAAGGCGGCTCGGATCTGGATGGCAGTGGTCGTGGTGACCTGGTTGGGCTTTTTCGGCGCCAGCGTCGCCGGGTATCCCTTCGAGTCTCTCTATCCTGCGGAGATGTTGGAGGCGCGTCGTCTGGTAGAGATCCTGTTATTGGGGATCTTGATCTTTGTCGTCTTCCGGCTCAAAGGCGATCTGCAAGAGTGGCTCGTGGGTGCAGTCGAGCAGAAAGAGGCAGAGACCCGGGCGATCCTCGATACGGCGCCCGATGGAATCTTGACCATGACCACCAGCGGAGAGGTGCACACCATGAATCTGGTGGCCTCCCAGCTCTTTGGGCGAGAGCGCCGTGGGCTTGTGGGGCGCTCGATTCTGGAGGTGATCCCGGAGCTTCCGCTGGCTCAGATCGAAGCATCGCCGGCGGCATTCACCGCCTTTGGCACCACTCAGGAACACCAGGGCATTCGCGGGGACGAGAAGTTTCCGCTGGAGGTGTCCTTCGGCTCCCTCGGGGCAACCAATCCCAATGAACTCACAGACCTCGGTGACCTCGGAGATCAGAGAGAGCAGAAATTGGTGCTCGTGGTCAGAGATATCTC
>SKNI01000316.1 GCA_007120615.1 Myxococcales bacterium
ATCAGCTGGGTCAACAGCCCGAATAACCATCCTCCCACAACCACCATCATCAACACCGCCACCACCGCTGCGCCCCCCATTCCATAGGCCTTGCCCAGGGTCTGATCCATCTCCCGCACAAATCCCCGATGGGCCTCGGCCTCCCGCATCTCTACTTCCGTAAGTTGCTCCCCATTATTTTTCTCTTCCACACTCTCCATTGTCATTCCTTTGAAGTCCCGGTCCCACAACCCGGCGATCCTTTCGTCTATTTCCCCACCGCCTCTGCTGTAGTTAATTTCCGTCATCCCTGTCAAAGACAGAAAGCGGGAGTTCGGGCTCGATCACCGATCACCGATCACCGATCACCGATCCCGATCCCGATCCCGATCATCGATCATCGATCTCGATCATCGATCTCGATCATCGATCTCGATCATCGATCCCGATCACCGATCTCGATTCCGCGAGGCCCCGGGGAATGATCCCCGCACCTGATCTGCTTATACCTCTGCGCCTCGGTCCAGTCCTTTGTATAGGGCTGGCGGATTCGGTTTCCCTGCTTAGCTTTAATAGAACAAACGGCAAGCACGGGCCGGCGCCGCGGGCCACGAGTCTTTGACGTGCGTTTTCTCCCGACCGGTCGACCCGTTCGTGTTTCCGCCTTACGCGGTGGATGTGCACACCCCGCCCTTCCCGCGGCCGGGAGCTGGCGCACTCGCTATGAAAGTTGCTGTGAGGTGATACTATGGCAATCGGGGATGAAGTGACCAACAAACTGTCCACCAATCGTCCGGAAACGGACTTCGACTTAGCCGACGAACTCCAAGACTACTTTGATCGAGCCGGAGCCGATCTGGAGGCGGATCCCAATTTCCGCCAGCGCTACCTGCTCGACTTTACCGTAACCCGCCTCCAAGACGTCCATGCCCACGTCAATCTGGGGGTCCACGTCAGTGGTGCCCTCGATGATCTGGAACGCCAGGAGAAATTTCTCCAGGCCGCCCGCCGGGGCATCGTCTTAAAGGCGATCTATATCGAATTGGCCGACACTTCGTTGAGCTCCGGCGCCCTGCTGGTAGCCTTCGGAGCCTGCCTCTCCTTTCTCTTTGATCGACGCTATGCCCAGGTCAAATCCACGGGCATCCGCATCAAGGAGGACTGCTCCTTTCATTTCTTCGATCTCGAAGAAAATGTGGAGCGCCTCCAGAGGATGTCGTTCGACGAAGAGCTCGACATCGGCGAGGACCTCGAAGGTCGGGTCATCGCCTATTTTACCGACAAAGGGTTTGGATTTATTCAGACCGACGAGGAGAGGAAATTCTTCTTCCACATTGCCAATGTGGTCGACGACGAACTCCGGGCCCGCCTTCCGGCTTATGTTCCCGGCGAGATCATCCCCGTAGATTTTCAATACGGGGGAAATGATGGCAAAAAATATCCCAAGGCCATCAACGTCTCGCTTCCGGAAGATTTGCCCACAAACGGCAGATAGCTCACCACTGGCCTTCGATGACGTGCGTCTCAATCTGGACACAACCGACCGGGTTGAGGCGCACCGTCAACTCTCGGGAAGACTGCGAAGGCACCGACGAGATCGTTGCGGTGCGGGCGCTGCGACTCTCCCGGGATATCGTGGTGCACTGAAACTCGAGCACCATATTGCGAACCTGCCTTGGGGCCCGATTGCTCACGGTGACGCTTACCTCCGGGGAATCTCCGGTGGTCGGGGACACATCGGTGAACTCTGACTGAATCCAGGGCTCTAAGTCCGCGCTGCGATCGTCGAAATCGGAATGGGGCTCCAACTCTACCACCCCGCTGGAATCATCGACGCTGACTCGATATCGGCGCAATATATTGAGCCCCAACAATCCAACAATCGGAAGTCCCTGGTGCTCATAACCCCCGCAGGCGTCGCATACGGTGAAGCTGACATTCTCAATTCGCTGCGACCCGAGCCGCAGGGTATTCATCAGGCTAAACTGAGTCTCCATGACCCCACCGGCGGTCTGCACCATTGCTGAGGGATAGGTCGGTCGAGGACTCGCTCCTACCTGGGCCGCAAAATCCGAAGTCAGTGTCGTGTAGCTGGCTCCCGTATCGAAAATAAAATAGACCTCCCGGCTGGCTACTCGTGCGGGGACCAGAATGGACTGGCCACGGCGCTCATACTCCAGCCGGATCGATCGCGTCGTGCCAACGCCTGCTCCGGACCCGGCGCTTCCTCGCTCAATGACCACTCCCGAGGCGCCTTCGTCAGCCTCATCAGCTTCACCATCAACCGGACGCACCGGATCCAGATCCTCGTCGGGAACGAATACCTCGTCACCCTCCTCAAAAAATGAGATGATCTGGGCCTGGGATTCGGAGATAGAGCCCAGCGATACGAATGCCAGCACCACCAAAAATAAACGGAGCGCGGACGTCCTCGTCCGCATGAAGGGAAAAGCACCTTCTTTTCGAAACGGACGGGGACGTCCGTGCTCCGAAGACCGACGGGCGTGGATCACAACCATGGGTCGCACAAAATTCGACATCGCCCGCTGAAGCATGCTATTTTGCTCATGATATTTATTTGTCTTCATCACGGTAGTTATCCTGTGTTTCACGAAATTTCGCAGCGCCTGGTGGGATTGATCCTCGCCGCCACAATTCTCGTGTTTGGGATCGGTTCTGCCGCCTCCGAATCTGCGGATGAACAATACTCTAGCAGAGCTTCTGACGGAGTGCATAGTGAGAGGAATTATCTTCGCGCCGAAAAAATCATTGATCAAGGCCTCGCCGAGGAATGGGGCGCCGCCGAACTCTTTGATGCTCTCGATTTAAATGAAGAAACCCGGTGTCATTCTTTTGCCGACCGAGCCTTTCTTCGGGAGCGCCACGATCGCTGGAGCGAAGCCGTTGGCTTCTTAGAACAGATCGATCCCGACGGACTAAACGCCTGGCTTCTGGGACTCTCTCCACCACCGAAAGCCGTGGAACGAGAGACCAATAACCAACTGCGCTGCCTGGTGCGGGCTCTGATCACCGCTACTCACCTCGACGCTTTCGAAATCCGAGTATTTCCCCATATTCGTGGCCAATTCGGCGGACGCGTTCGCGATGTGGCTCATCTGGCAGAGCTCATCGAGGAACACCCGGCCTGGCTAAACCGCACGGTCAACGCCCTGACTCGATCCATTTTTCGGGATATGGGTACCCAGGGATTTATCTGGTATCGAAAATTTCGTTTTGAGGGTCGCTCCTTTAATCTGGTCTCCGAAGAGGCCGCGTCTCTCTGCGGTCTGGCCGCCGGACAGACCTGGAAGCCCGACCATCCCACCCATCAGCGATGCTGGAGAAATACCCTCTCTACCACCCAGCGTGAAAGAGAAATCCTCACCGCCTCCGCCGCGCCCGGTCTCTCGCGTCATCACTGGGGAACCGACGTCGATATTCTGGGCTTAAACCCGAGAATGTTCGTCCCCGGCGGCGCCCTCCACGATGATTGGCGGTGGCTGGAAGCGAACGCCCTGGATTACGGCTTCTTTCAGCCCTACGGCCCCTCTGCCGATGAAACTCTGGCCCATATGGAAGAGCGCTGGCATTGGTCCTACTATCCCATCGCCCAGGCATTGTGGGAGCATGTCCATCACAATCCGGAGCGCTTTGAAGAGACCTTATTTCATCACTGGGATCGCCTGGAGCGTCGCTGGGGAGCGGGCCGAGGACCCTTCTTTGATCATATGCGAGAGAATTGGCAGGCCTACCTCTTCCACATCGATGTCCCGTCGGTCAGCGAAGAGCGATCGGTAGATGCTCAAGAGTTTCCCGGTTCCTTTCCGTGAAACCCTTCGTTCACTATTTTCATCTTCATGAGGGAATCATCAATAGGCCCCGAATTTACAGGGCCCCCGACTACAGGATCACAAATGACCAGGCTCTCAGTCTTCCTCCTTACCACGGCGCTACTCATCGCTATCGCGGGTTGCTCAGCCCCGAAAGCCGAACTCTACGACGGCCCCATCGTCGGGGAGCTTCAAAGCGGCTGGGACGACGGCGATGCATCCTTCGACCACGGTATCTACGAGGAACTCCTGAAGGCCCACGTCGACTCGGAGTCGGGCCGAGTTCGCCTTCACCGGTGATAAGATCGACGAACAACTCC
>SKNI01000530.1 GCA_007120615.1 Myxococcales bacterium
GGGCTGGCTCTATTATGCAGAAGCCCGCCGCCATCAGGGAGATATGGCCGAGGCCTGCCGGGCCTATGGAGAGGCCGCAAAAGCCCTGGGTGATCGGGCCGACATCTGGGTGCGCCTGGCGATGGCTTTGATCCACCTGCAGCGCTTCGATGAGGCCGGCCGAGCCCTGGATCTAGCCCGAAGTCATTGCACTTCCGAGGGACTTGGCCGCAGAATTCGCGGTCTGGAGTCCGCCCTGGGGCGCCGTTGACGACCACTAAGCCGTCCACGCTAGAACCCTCGCCAACTCGGCGCTCACCCAGAAGCTCCCCTATCCCCTTGCCCTTCCTCTGCGTCCTTGGCCCCTTGGCGATTTCCCTTGCCCTTGCCTGCGAACGGGGACGTCCGCGCTCCTAACTCCCATTTGCTTGAGGTGGCGTGGTGGTTATGATACCCTTCCTTGCAGATGTCGCCGTGGAATAAATAACCTGGCTGGAGTTGTTTCCGCCCGGTTGCACGGCAACCGTTTTTTCGATTGAGAAAATCCTTTCCAGGAGGTTTACGATTACCAGGAGAAGCCGAGGCCGAACCAATGATTCGTCCCATCGCGTCAACCGCAATATTCGTGCTCGTGAAGTCCGTGTCATCGCTCCCGACGGCGAACAGCTAGGGATCATGACCCCCGAAGAAGGTCGGGAGAAAGCGGAGGAATACGACCTCGATCTTGTGGAAGTGGCGCCCAAAGCACGCCCTCCGGTGTGCCGAATCATGGATTACGGCAAGTATCAGTACGAGCAATCCAAGAAGCAGTCCGCCGCTCGATCGAGTCGGGTGCAGCTCAAAACCGTCCAACTTCGTCCCAATACCGACGAGCACGATCTGGACGTAAAGCTGAAGCGGGCCAAGAAATTTATCGACTCCGGCAATCAGGTCAAATTCGTCATGCGTATGCGTGGTCGAGAGCGTGCCTATACGGATCGATGGATCGAACAGCTCGGAGAGCTCATAGAAAGTTTTCAAGAGGAATATGATGCCGAGGTCAACGTGGTTTCCCGACCACGTGGGGAAGGCTGGCGCATCCACGCAATTGTGGAGCCGGATTCTTCGTCTTCATGACCCGGTAAGTAAGCCGGTATGTGGTAACTCCTCTTGCTCCTGCTTTTTTTGGCGGTCGTAAGCTCGAGGTAGTATCGGAGTATAACAGAACCCCGTCAGATCAACGATCTGGCGGGGTTTTGTGTGTGGATCGAGGGGGGAGAGGGGGTGGGGAGAGAAGAGGAGAAGGGCGATGGCTTTTGCCCTTCTCTCTTTCCCTTGCCCTTCCCCTTTTCGTGCTGACCGTTGCCCGCGAGGACAGGTGGGCGTATGATGAACCCAAATTGACGATGAACATCGGTGCCGGAGTTTTCCATCTATGGATTTTCAGGATCAAGTGGAAGAATTAGCCAGCCGTTTTGCGGAGCTGGCCGATGAGGAAGAAGAGTTTCCGGGAATGGAAGACTTCGCGGTCGGTCTCTCCAAGATCGCCGACCACCTCCATGAAAATGGTGGTACGATGGACGAGCTTCGAATCACCATGATTCTCAACGGCCTGAGTTCACTGGCTCACCTGCTCGGGAATCACGATGGGGAGACCAGCTCCAATTTAAACGAGACGCAGGTGATCTCGCCGGAAGATCTGGCGCGGATCTCCGATCCCGAAGACCACTCCGAACCGGTTGATCAAACCCAGGTGGCCACCGTCGGCCTCGAGCAATTCGTCGAGACCTTTCGAAGTGAGGCCCGAAAACGAATTCAAGGCCTGTCGATTACGTTGATGAATATCTTCGGGGAAGAGGGCAACGAAGAGGCCATGGAGCATACCGCCGACCACCTCCACGCGATCCGAGGAGGGGCGGCGATGTTGAGTTTAAAAGACGTGGCCGACCTCGCCGAGTCCATGGAGCAGGTGGTGCTGGCCAAGAAAAAGGCCACTCCCGGCAACCGAAATTGGCCGACGAAGACCCTGCTACGGGGATTTGCTCTTCTTCAGGACGCCGTGGACGCCGATCCGCTCCGCCTCGACAACGATCACGCCCCGGCGGTGATCGAGCATCTTCGACGGGCAGCTAATCCCGACGGCAGCGACCAGCGACCGGCGACGGATACAATGGAGCTCCACGCTGCCAAATTTAATGACGCCATCAGCGAGAAAGTGGCACCCCAGAATCTGGAACAGCCCATCCTGATCGTCGATGACGTCGATACCATCGCGGCGAGCGTTGCCTTTATTCTCTCGGAGTTGGAAGTTCCGATCGAGATCGCCAATCACGGAGAAGAGGCCATGCAGATGCTCAAAGAGAGGCCCTTCTCGTTGGTGATCTCCGATGTGGATATGCCACGAATGGACGGCATCGCCTTAACTCGCATGATCCGGGCTACCGAGGAAACTCGACAGATCCCGGTGATTTTATTGACCAGCCTCGATCATCCTGAAGAGCGCCAGGCCGGCATGGAGGCGGGAGCCACCGATTATCTCATCAAAGGCACCATCGGCGGCGGTGAATTATTGAGCAAGGTCGAAGATCTCTTAAAAGCCGCCCCCTTCGTAAAGAGAGACGTCGAGGCCAAAACCCGCCGAATCCTGGTCGCCGAAGACACCGAAACCGTGGCGGCCTCTATCGCCTTTGTACTCTCGGAGGGCCCCTTTGATATTGTCCTGGCCACCGATGGAAAAGACGCTCTTCGAATGCTAAAAAAGACGACCTACGATCTGTTGATCACAGATATGCAAATGCCCTATATGAGTGGTACCGAATTGGTCGAGGCCGTGCGCAAGGACCAGGACTTACAATCGCTCCCGGTCGTCATGCTCACCAGCGTCTCCGAAAAAGACGCCATGGCCAGAGCCGCCGAAGCTGGAGTAGATCGCTATCTGATCAAGGGCGAGATCGCCGGCGGAAAATTACTCTCCGTGGTTGACGAATTACTCAACGACTAACGCCCGATCTGGAGACCAACTCAATGGCTCGTGTGCTCATCATCGAAGACAGTCCCCTCATCGTTCAAATGCTGACTATGGTCTGCGAAGGTGCTGGCCACACCGTAACCAGCACCGAGCAATTCTCCGGGGTCGCCGCCCTCCTGGCTGACTCGCCGGAGGTGATCATCACCGACCTCAATCTCCCCGACGTACCCGGCGGCGATGCGTTGTCGGCCTTAAAGGGCCTCGACGAATTCGACGACACCCCGATCATCATCATCTCGGGGAGACCGGTGGAAGAACTCGAAGAGATCGCCCGGACGTCCGGAGCTCAGGGAGCGCTATCCAAAGACGACGGCATGCCCGTTATCTCGGGGAGGTTGCCGGGGATGATCGACTCACTCGTTTGAGGTGGGGAGAGATAGAGAGAAGAGAGAGAAGGGCAAGGGCAATCGCCAAGGGGCCAAGGGGCCAAGGACGCGGAGGAAGGGCATGGAAGGGGGAGCTTCTGGTGAGTGCCACGAGTGCCGTAGTTGTGGCATCGTTGGCCTACTGGAAAGTGGTCGGCTGTGACGGTGGCCTACTGGAAAGTGGTCGGCTGTGACGGTGGCCTACTGGAAAGTGGTCGGCTGTGACGGTGGCCTACTGGAAAGTGGTCGGCTCTCCTACCACCTGGCACCTCATCGATCACTCCCCTTCCCCTTGCCCTTCCTCCGCGCCCTTGGCCCCTTGGCCCCTTGGCGATTGCCCTTGCCCTTCTCCCCCACCTCTCCCTCCCTCCTCACCTCACCTAACAAAGATTCGCCGCACCCTCGGAGAGATATTACACAATAATTCGTAGCTAATGGTCCCTCCCAGACTCGCCCACTCATCGACGTGGACCGAGGAGGCGCCCTGGGTTCCAAATAGCACCGCTTCGTCGCCCACCTCCACCGGACCGGCGTCGGTGATGTCGACGACGGCGACGTCCATGCAGATCGAGCCCACCAGGGGGCAGTGTTTTTCGTTGATGAGCACGTGGCCGCGATTGGAGAGAAACCTGGGGAATCCGTCGTTATAGCCAGCGGCTAATGTGGCCAGTTTGCGGGCTCCGGTGGCCTTCCAGGTGCGGCCGTAGCCCACGGTTTCTCCGGGGCAGATCTCGTGGACGTGCAGAACCCGGGTTGAAAAGCGGAGCACCGGACGGA
>SKNI01000168.1 GCA_007120615.1 Myxococcales bacterium
GGTCCGACCCTTCGACCGACGGACCTGGATCACACCCTACCTTTTGTTGCGACTTTTACACCAACCCCGCCTTCGCTACCCTCCGGCGATCTGCTATCGTGGCTGAAAACCTGTCCGACAAGCAGAGAGTTTCCGTGAAGACCAGAACTTCCAGGCTCGTACTTCTTTTATTGACGCTCCTCGCCGTCGTCTTCTGTGCGCCGCCGGTTTTTGCAAACCAGTGGGACGCGGTCCCGGAGTTGGACAGCCGCCAGAACGTTGCGATTCGCACCGGCTTCGATGGACCGCGGTATAACTCCCTTCGAACCTGCCTTCGACGTTTTGACTCCCAGGCGGACGTCAATTATTTCGGAGCCCTGGTGGCCGTCACCGAACCCTCCGGCGACCGCTCCCGGGACTTTGACGATGCCAGCGAGTACGCCGAATTTGTCGCCCGAGAGTGGGCCGATGAGGGACGCGTGGATCTGGACAACGACGTGGTCGTGGCCCTGGGCTTTCGAAACCGCTCGATCGGTGTGTACGTCGGCCAACAATGGAGAACTCTGGGGCTGACCGACGAAGACATCGCCGACTCTATCGCGGCCTCCCCCTTTCCCGCTCAGATGCGCCGCCAGGGATATAACGACGCCATGTGTTCGGTGGCCAACGCCCTGGACGTTCGCCTGGCTACTCTACGAGCAGCCAAGAATCGAGAGAGTCAGCGCGCTGCCGAAGAATTTCCTCCGGCCACCGAACGCTACGCCGCCGTGCGTCAGCGGGTCGAAGAGTCGCTGGTCGCCGAAAACCAGGTAAGAGCCCGACTCCTCGACGAGATCGGCGCCGCCGAAGACCTCCTGAATGCAGACGAAAAGACCGACGATGCTCCCCACGAGGTGCTCGCCGCAGCACAGCAGATCCATCAGATTAGCGACGATGTGGAAGCCGACCTCGATCATTATCTCCAACGAATCGAGCCTCTCGATGATCTGGAAGCGAGAGTGGAAGCTGCCATTGCCGGCATCTCCGATCGAAGCGATGAGAGTTGGAGTGGCGTTGTCGCCGCCGGAGAAATCCTCGACGGATGCAGACAGCAGGTCGCCCAGGCCCGGCTCGCTGAGTCTCCGGAACTCATCGAGATTCAGGAGTGTATCCAAGGCGCCGAGACCGAGCTCGCTCGAAGCGAGGTGCGACACTTCTTTCTGGCTCGCGCCCTCCCCACGACAATTCTCTTTCTGTTGATCCTTGCTGCTCTAACCTTTGTCTTTACCCGACTTCTGCGCCGCCGTCGCGCCCTGCAGATTCTCCGCGCCGACCTGGAGACCTGGACCAGGGGACTTCAGCAAGGACAGGAAAAATTACAGCGTCTTCAGACCGAATTCCCCTGGTATTTCTCCGACCGAGCCGAATTCTGGGACGGCGAGAGCGCTGAGTTTGACCAGCAGATCGCCGATGGGATCAACCGGGCATTTTTGTTCCAATCCCAGGGCGTCGCGCTTCTGGACCAGGCTCGGACTCTCCATGGAAAGTCCAAACTCCTCAACGTCGGAAAGCTCGAGAAAGCACTGAAGGTCCTTCGAAAAACACCGGTAGCCATGGAGGCAGGCACCACCGAAAGTGGTCGTCCCCTGCCGCTGCCCATCACAGAGCGCGTTGAATCCACGGCCTCTGAGCTTCTCAACGATCTGGACGCCGCTTTCTTCGCAGCCCTGGACGGACTAAAAGTTGTGGCCCCCGTCCAGCAGCAAATCGCCGACCTTATGCAGGAGGCGGAAACCGCTTTCGAGACGGCAACCGTCGAAATCGGACAAAGAAAAGCTCAGAACCTGCCCGTCGATCATCTCCAGCGAGGGCTGAACGAGGCGCAAGGCGAATGGTCTCAGGCTGCACAACGGGCCCAGAAATTACCCGCCGAGGGCTCCCGGAGTCTGGAGTCGGCAGTGGAGAAGCTCGAAGCCGTTTGCGCCCGAGCCCGCCGCGGAAATGAGGTCCTCCACATTGTGGACGAAGAGGTCGGCGAGCTTCGCCGCCAGGTTGCAGCCTTGCTCCAGAAATGCCAGCGAAGCGGCATCACCTTCGGGGAAGCCGACTTCGAGCCCGAACAGGTCACCGAATCTGCTGTCGAACAACTCACTGAGATCAGAGAACTAGTCGCCACGGGACAAGAGGATCGAGCCCACAGTCTTCTGGAACCTCTGGTTGAGGAGCTGGAGCACACCGCTCTTCGACTCTCGGTCGCCCTGGAAGGCGCCAATCTCATTCCGGTGATGGTCAAAGATATCACAGCGCTGCAACCGAAGATGAAAGAGCCTCTCTTCCATCTGCGAATGCAATTGCAACGCCTGGAAGTGGACGAAGAAGTCGTGGCAGAACACGTGGACGAACTCTCCAGCCTCCAAAAGCTAGTCCACCGCCTGGAGCGCCATATCAAGGGAATATCCAGCACCCACTCCGACGGAAAACCCCTGACCGCCGTCGCCGACCTCGCAACACTGGTCTCGATGCTCGAAGGCAGCGCTGAGAGTCTAGTGAACATCCAGAACTTTATCGGCGAATTCTCCGACGATGATGTCCCCCCGGTGCCCCCTGAGCCAATCTGGCACCCGCCACAGGTCTGGGGTGAAAACCCGGCCAGCGCCTGGGGAAAATCCGAAGACGCCGATCCTTTTCGATCACCCTCTCTCTCCGGCCGTCGATCCTCTGCTAAAAAGCGCCGCCCCCTCCCGTCGCTCTCATGATGATGCAGGCTTAACGTTGCTCTTTTGGGCTCACCAATTTTTCGGCCAACTCCGTAAAATGAGTCTCATCCCCCAGCACGTCCTCGATATAGATCATATTGATCAGGGCCATCAATAATACTGCCAGCGGGGTGGCCACGGTGATCCCGATAACACCGAATAAGATACCCGCGAAAATCTCTGCGATAAGCGTCATCGCGTGGGGCAGTGAGACCACTCGGTATTGAACCACCGGCGTGATCAGGTAGCTCTCTACGGCCTGAGCTCCCATGAAAAGAAGCATCACCCAGATCACATGGTAGGGTCCCACCAGAAGCGCCAGAAGCGCGGCGGGGATCACCGAGACGATGGGCCCCAGAATGGGGACGAAGGAAAATAAACCTGCCACCACTCCCAAAAAGATGGGAAGGGGAACTCCCAGAATCGACAGTCCCACAGTAATGATCACCGCCACGCCCAACATGGCGAGCAGCCTCCCGATGAGCCACCAGGCCAGCTGGTGAGTGCTGACGGCGATGATCTCTTCGACCCGCTGCCGGTAGTTGAGGGGGGCCATCCTGATGATCCCCCGCTTATAGACCCCCGGGTCATAGGCAAAGTAGACCCCTACGACCACGACGAAGGCCAGGTGACTCAACGCTCCGGCGACGCCCACAAAGGCCCCACCTACCTGTCCCAGAACCTCACCGCCGAGAAACCCGGAGAGATCAAAATCCTCGAGTTCCACCAATACCTGCTGGGCCAGGGCAGTCCGGGAGATCCACTCCTGCAATTCCACAGTCGCCTGGGCGATCAACTCGCCGATCTCGTTGGCCTGCCGAGCGACCTCGGGAGCGATAAACCAACCGGAGACCCCAAATAGGAGAACCAGAACGGTGGTGATCGCAAAGAGCGCCCAGTGGTCGGTGAGCTTTGTCCGTTCCGCCACCCAAACGCTCAATCCCCGCAAGAAGATCGCCAATAAGATCCCCAGAAAAAGCACCAGAATCAGGGTAATCATCTGCCAGACCAGGAGCGCTATCACTGCGATAAAGGTCGCCATCCCCAGAAGGGTCGCTGCCCGCCGGGTGAAGGGTGTAAATCCCCGCCCCCCCTCTTTCCGAAGCTCGTTGTCACCTGGACTCTCTGATGATCCCCCCGTCCCCATCGATGTCGCTCCTCACGAAGTGCTCGAACGTTGACCCGTTTTCAAAGAATAGACACTACCGGACCGCTGAGAAACCCTTGCAATCATGACCATCACCGGTCACCATAATTGGGTCCTCATATTGCCAACCTCATCATCCCCGCCGAGACTCCTATGGCCCGGTCACCCCTTCAACTCTTCGCACTCCTCGTTGGCGCCACCATGTTCATCGGCTGCCCGGGCGAAGATCCCGTTGACGACCCCGACGTCGGATCGGCTGAC
>SKNI01000428.1 GCA_007120615.1 Myxococcales bacterium
ATGCGGACGGGGACGTCCGCGCTCCGTGAAGGTATGAGAAATTTCAATAATAACGACTGGATCCGATCACATCCAGATTTCGCGGGTATCTTTGCCTCGCGGCGAAAACTACGGAATACTGCAGGGGAGACCATGATCGGTTGATTCTCGGATTTCTATGTGCTGGCGAGTCTGATGGTGTTTGCGGCAAAGCGAATTAAAATCTGGGTGCTGGCCCCCGCGATTGTTTGGTGTTTCGTAATTCTGTCGTCCTGCACGTTCTCGGAGCAGGCGAATTGTGTCAGTGACGAAGACTGTTCCGGAGCGCAGCGTTGTCTTCGAAGCGGGGGACTCCTGATACGCGAAGGCGTATGTGTGGATCCGGCCGGGGATCGAGAATTGGATGCAGGCCCGTCCGATGCTCCTGTGGTGCCTCAAGATATGGATCTCGGAGGGGCTTTCGATGTCGATGCAGAAGAAGAAATGGATGGGGTTGATGATGTCGATGCAGAAGGAGACATGGATGTGGTTGATGACGTCGATGCCTCCGGGGAATGTCCGCTGAATGAAACGGACTGTCAGGGAACTTGCGTACTACTCGCCGAGAGTATCGAGCATTGCGGCCAATGTGGGAGGGCATGCCCGACCGGCTTTTTATGCAGCGATGGGGAGTGCGGATGTCCCCAGGATATTTGCAGCGGCGCATGCGTCGAGCTCAGCGAAAGCCTCGAACACTGCGGGGAATGCAACAGTCCGTGCAGCACTCAGATTCCCGATGCTGAGGTGCATTGTTCCGATGGTCAATGTGTCGTGGAGTGTAGCGAATCTGGACTTACGCCGTGCGACGAGCAGGGCCTCTGCGCCGACCTGGATAGTGAAGTGGAGAATTGCGGAGCCTGTGGGGAACAATGCCCCGATACTATTTCTGGTGCCGAGAGCGTGTGCATCTCCGGAGAATGCGGTTACGAATGTGAGGTTCCTACCCACACGCTCTGTGAGGAAGATGGACTCTGCACGGATCTCGATTCCGACCGTCGCCATTGTGGAGCCTGCGGCAACCGCTGTCAGATTTTTAGGCAATGCGTCGATGGTGAGTGCGCGCAACTGTGAGGCTGCGAACTTTTGGTGGCACTGACCGGTGTGGAAAGGGGCTAAGCGAGGGTGCTTGACTGCACTAAGTGAGATATTTTGTCACGCTTTGAGCGCTAAAAGAAATCACTCGACGACATTCGGTAGCCTTCGACTGCGCCCATGGGAGCGATGAGCGGCAGCAGAGGAGCGAGTACCAGTCCGGGCATTGTGGCGAGCATGGCACCGGCGGTGGAGGCCAGCCAGCTTCCATCTCCACCGAGTCGCCTTCCGGCCAGGTAGACCGTGGTTCCGGAGCCGACGGCACCACCGAGTATCGCGAAGCCCAGCGTGGTCATGAGGTGCGGACGTCCGCCCTCCGCATGCGCAGTCGTGAGATCGCAATCTTCTGGTGGTTAGATTTGAAGCGAGAGTGGAAATCGAAACGATCGAACACCGGAGACGAAGCCATGGCAGGAAAAATCACGAAGGAAGGAGTTTATCAGCTCTTTCGCAGTCCCAGCGGCCAGGAAGTGTTGGCGTTGGAGAAAGAAGAATTTGCCCTCCTTGAGGGCCCTCGTGGCGAGGAGGTGATCGCCAGGCAGGGCAACTTTGAGAGGCAGCAGGTCCTGGAGATGGGAGAGTTTATCTTCGTGGAGTTCGCAGAGAACGGCGATCCTCCTGAGATGCCTCATCTCTTTCTGCGACGAAATAACCACTATATTGAGATCATCTTCTCCGGGGGGATGCCCACAGAAGATGGGGAGCCCCGGGAGTATCGAAGAGGAGAAGAGATCGGGGTGGAGGACGTGGAGGACTATCTGGAGGCTCTGCCGTCGGGTTCCACGGTGGAAGGAGCGGGGCCACGGGTGGGTCGGTAAGGGTTTCGATCACCATTTCCAATCGGGGAGTTCCATACGGGAGTCTCGGTACGCAAAAAAATAGAGAGATAATAATAAGTCATATTGTGCGATGACTGAGAGTTCATTCATTTTCTGATTTGTGAATAGTGAAGTTTCTTAACATTATGACTGGTGGTTCATATTTTTATTCTAAGGAGACCGCCATCTTCTTTCCTTCGTTGCCAGGTCAGGTGTGAAGTGTAGCGAAAACAAAGGGATAGCTGGGCCTGCTCGGGTGACTGAAGGCTCATTCATTTACTCTTTTTCTGTTGACTGGTCAGTCAGTAAGGAAATGTAGGTGATGAATGAATCTTCCTTCATCTCTCTTTGGTGTTTTGACTGAGAGTTCATTCATTTTAACTGACTGAACGGTCAATCTATATGGGGGTGTTTTTTACGGTTTTTGTTCTTGCAAGGTGTATTTCTTTTGTCTACTTAATGCTCCACGAGAGTAAAATATTGCATTGGACGGCGACCGCCGCATTGCAGCAGAACACCACTATTTCGATAGGAATTGAATGATGGGTTGGAGTCAAAAGAAACAGGATATTCTGGTTTATCTTCCGTCGTCTTCTGAGTTTGAGAGCGCCGCAACGGCAGTGCGTCGGGCCGGTGGAAAAGTGGTGTGGTGTTCCCGTTCCGGTGGACGGGAGATGAATAATGATCTTTTGCGGGTGGAGTTGGCGCAAGACTTGCCGAGCCATGATACGGCGGGCGTGATTCTGGGGGCCGATCACGGGTTGAACCCGAGACGATTTCAGGAGCGCATCGAAGCGCTTCGAGCGGCGGGGACCCCGGTCTATGCGGAGGTCACCGACGTGGAGTTGGGACAGCGCTGCGAAGAGTGGGGTGTGCGGGGGCTTGTGGCCTGCGGATTTGAGGGCGGTGGATTTGTGGGCGGAGAGTCCGGCCTGGTGCTGCTCAGGCGGCTTCGAGAGAAGACCAATTTGCCCGTGGTGGTTCGCGGGGCGATCGGTCCCGATTCGGCGGCTGCCGTGATGGCGGCCGGGGCTTCTGGGGTCGTCTTAGAAGAGCAATTATGGCTCTGTGAGGAGTTTCCCACTTCCAAAAAGCTGGCAAAACGCCTGGAGAATTTCAATCCCACCGACACTCGATGTCTGGGGCTGACGGTTGGTTTTCGATACCGAGTCTTTGCGTTGATCGCGTCGAAAGCACCTCGAGAGCTGGCGGCTCGTGAGGTGGAGGCCCTAAACGGTGGGAGCGCTCCTGGCGATTTTTACGCCGAGATCAAAGCAGCAGAACCCGAGAAGAGCTGGGATTTTGACCTCCGTACCGAGGTCCGGCCCCTGGGCCAGGGCGCGGCGATGGCGGCGTATCTGCGCGATAAATTCGGCTCCACCGAGGGGGCAATTCGCGGGATTTTTGAGCACGTAGAAACCGTGTTGAATACGCTGGCCGAGGACTTCCCGCTTCAGGAGGGCCGAGGCATCGCCACGATTAATGGAACGAGACTGCCGATTCATCAGGGGCCGATGGCGCAGGTCAGCGATACGCCGGCCTTTGCCCGGGCGGTCTCCGATGGTGGAGCGCTCCCCTGGCTGGCGCTGGGCAATATGCCCACGTCAGTGGCCGAGGAGATCGTGGCCGCCACGGCGAAAGAACTCGGCAACCGGCCCTTTGGTGCCGGGATCATCGGACTCGACGCCAATCGCTACCGCGACGGGCATATGGAGATGATGAAGGAGCGCCGAAAGAACGGACCCCTTCTGGGACTGGTGGCTGCGGGGACCGCCGAGCAGGCCATGCAATTTGAGTCTGCCAATATCTCGAGCTATCTGCACACTCCTACTCCGGGAGTGCTGAGGGCGGCTCTGATGTCGGGGCATCGAAAATTTTTGCTCGAAGGCGCCGAGGCCGGAGGTCACGTGGGAACCCTGGGTGGACTGGCGCTGTGGCAATACGGAGTAATGGAAATCGAGAGAGCGATTGACGACGGCGTGTCGCCGCAGGACTTCTGCGTGGTGCCCGCCGGTGGCATCAGCGATGCGGCCAGCGCGGCGGCGGTGTCGGCCCTCTTTTTCGGATTGATTCAGCGGGGCGTGAATTTCGGAATTCAGCTGGGGACGGCCTATTTGATGACGAAAGAGGCCGTGGAGACCGGAGCGTTGAGCGCAACCTACCAGGAAGTAGCAGCGGCCGCCGACGGCACG
>SKNI01000090.1 GCA_007120615.1 Myxococcales bacterium
CCACCGCGGCGATGCTGATCAATCCCAGGCCACACCCCGTCACCAGGGCCACTCCTAAGATCACCAATCCCTTCACGGTCTGGCCGAGCATCATCTGCCCGACGCCGGGGAAGAAAAAGGTCACGATCATGGCCACAAAGTCGGAGGTCTCCAACTCGACCTTCTTCTTTGCCGGTGGTCCTCCCTGATAACTCTGAGGAAATTGATCATCGGGAGGCTGATGCAGGGGCTTTGAGAAATCGCGCCCTTCCATATCTCTCGTCGGAGCATCTTCGGGAAAATCTCCATCGCCATTCGTCATCGTATCGCTCCATTTTAATTATCACTCAACAACCAGTTCATAGGTCGAGATTGGAAGCATCGCCGCTCCCCACGAGAGCTTCGATCTCTTCCACCGTCTTCGGACAGGACGCCGTAAGGTTTTCGACGCCCGTTTCGGTCACCAACACATCGTCTTCGATCCGGATCCCCACTCCTCGCATCTCTTCGGGAGCCGACTCATCACCGGCGGGGATGTAGATGCCGGGCTCGATGGTCAACACCACGCCTGGCTCCAGGGGGCGGGACTCTCCGTCCTCCGGTCGCACCAATCCCACATCGTGGACGTCGATCCCCAGAGAATGACCGATGCTGTGGGGATAATAATCACGAAACTTGGACTCCTCCATCAATTCATCGATCGAGCCCTCGAGCAGCCCCAGATCCACCAGGGACTCCGTAAGTTGACGCTCCACGCTGGACTTTAACTCATCGTAGCTTGCCCCCGGCTGACAAAATTCGATCGCCGCCTTCTGGGCTTCCAGCACCGCCTGATAGATGTCGCGCTGGGCCGGAGTAAAGCTACCGTTGGCCGGAAAGCTGCGCGTAATATCACCGGCATAAAACCCGAACTCACAGCCGGAGTCGATGAGCACCACATCTCCCGATTCGATGCGATCTCGATTCTCGGTATAGTGCAAAATCGTAGCGTTATCGCCGGAGCCGACGATGGTAGTATACGCCGGATACTCCCCGCCGCTCCTTCGATAATGATATTCCAGAAGGGCCTGCAATTCGTATTCGTGCATCCCGGGACGACAATATTTCATCGCCAGGATGTGGGCTTCCGAAGAGATCTCGCAGGCCTTTCGAAGAAGACCCAACTCCTCCTCACCCTTTACCAGCCGGGATCGATGCAAAAGATCTCTAAGATCGACGATCGTGCCTGGCGCCGTGGATTTCTTCCCCCGGCGATGGCGCAACCCCTGGGTCCATTCGATGACCCGCCGATCGAAATCATCGCGAGAGCCCAGCGTATAATAGAGCTGCTTTCGACCTTCTAACCAGTCCGGCAATTTCTCATCGAGTTCACTCAACCCGAGTCCCACGTCGGCCCCGT
This sequence comes from Myxococcales bacterium, assembly GCA_007120615.1. Taxonomy (GTDB): domain Bacteria; phylum Myxococcota_A; class Bradymonadia; order Bradymonadales; family Bradymonadaceae; genus SKNI01. Next base: position 1,379 of record SKNI01000090.1, read on the forward strand.
ATTCCTGGACCGCTCCTTCAGGTCCCACCCGGCGACCCTCCCATAACTCTTTGAGCTTGTCTCGATCGGGAACAAAGAGCACTACTTCCCCGGCGTCGTGCCCGGGGGCGAGCACCAGAACGGCCTCCGGCTCTCGAAATCCGGTCAGATATAATAGATCGCTCGACGGCCGATAGGCGTATTCGGTGTCGTTGGAGCGTCCCTTCATCGACGGCCCGGCGATAATCGCCACTGCCTCATCACCGATTTCATCCATCAGTCGGCGGCGGCGTTGGGCAAAGACATCGGCGGAAATTGTGTACATAAGCATCTCTTGGGGGCATCTAGTCTCGATAAACTTCTGATTCGCTCGATATAGTGCCACGAGTCGATCGGTCTGTCATCCTCGGGGGGGTTGTCGGGCGACGCTTGCCGTTTTCCCTCGCTCGATGTTACTCGTCTGCTCTCTCGGTTCCCTCTTCGACACCAAGGATTCTTCGTGACCCTATCCCAACCTTCGACACTGGTCGCAACTCTGCAAGAGTGGTTGTCCATCGACTCCACCAGCGGTGATGAGCGGGAATTTCTCGAGCACCTCGAGGCTTATTTTACCGCCCGCGGTTGGAGTGTGGAGCGACAGGACGTTGAACCACAGCGGTGGAATCTGATCATTTCCGGCAAAGAGACTCCACGCGTTTTCTTTTCCACCCACGTCGATACGGTGCCGCCCTTTTTACCGGTTCGCTACAGTGGAGACGCCGTCCACGGCCGCGGCGCCTGCGACACCAAGGGCGGCCTGCTGGCCATGGCCCACGCTGCTGAGCGTCTGCGAGACGAGGGCATCGACGACATCGGATTTCTACTGGTCGTCGGGGAGGAGGTCGACCATTGCGGCGCCAGGGCTGCACAAGAGTTAGAGATTCAACCGGAGCGAATTATCTTATGTGAGCCCACCGAAAACAAAGTCGTCCGCGCCCAGAAGGGAATGCTCAAATTCGAGCTTCGCGCATCGGGCACCGCCGGCCACTCTGCCTTTCCCGAGTGTGGCCAGTCCGCCGTGGAGCCTCTCTTAGACGCTCTCCAACGACTTCGAGAAGCGACCTGGCCCTCCGATCATGTGCTGGGTCCCACAACCTTCAATGTCGGCGTCATCGAAGCAGGAGTGGCCGCCAACGTCTTCGCTCCCTCAGCCCGGGCAGAACTTCTCGTTCGAGCCGTCAGTCCCATCGGACCACTTCTGACCCACGTCGAAAATCTACTGGGAGAAGAAATAACCATGGAGAAGGTGGTATTTAACGACCCCGTTTTCTTTGATCCCCCAGATGATGTAGAAACCTGTACGGTACCTTTTAATACGGATGCTACCTATCTACAGAAGCTCGCTCCCGTCTGGCTCGTCGGCCCCGGCGACATCCGGGTAGCCCACTCCGATGATGAATTCATCGGGATTCAACAATTGGGAGCCGGCATCGACCTCTATTGCGATCTGGCCCGACGGGCACTGGCTGAATGAGAATTTTTTGCTTCCTTTACAGTCCGCACTTTGTGTAGATGTTCCGGAGCGCATCGTTGGACTTATTCCTTTTTACCTTCATCGAAAACCCCACTCGGAGTTGTAATGAACCAACCGATTAAGAAGCAGTCTAAAGAAGCGCTCACCCTTGTACAGAGCCCCTACCCGGCACTCCAGGCGGTCCTGCCACGTCTTCGCTCCATCGGCGTCAACGCCAGTCCCAGCCCTCTCTTCGACGACCCCGAAGAGGTGGAACACTTTCTGGAAAAGCTGCAGCCCCTGGAGGGCGATCAAACCTTCAATATCGTTCCGGTATGGGCCATCGATCATCGAGATCTGACCAGCAGCTCCATAGCCAAGTGGACCTTTTCGCCCTGGCTCAATTAAGAGATCTCTGGTCCGCCGAATACCCTACTTTCGAATCTGTGAGGACCCTGATGGTTTTGTTGGAAAGCGACGCTCCCGAGCTGGGCTCTAGCGCCCCCGATTTTTCTCTCCCCGCCACCGATGGAAATACCTACGCCCTCGACGACTTCGACCCTGACGTCCTGGTGGTGATGTTCATCTGCAATCATTGCCCCTACGTCAAAGCGGTCCTCGACCGCCTGGTCGAACTCGGCAACACCTGGGGCCCAGATGAAGTCGCCCTCGTGGCCATCAGCTCCAACGACACCGAGCGCTACCCCCAGGACGACTTCGACAGCATGAGAGAGCTGGCCGAGGAGAAGGAATTTCCCTTCCCCTATCTCTTCGATGAATCTCAGGAGGTCGCCCGGGCCTATAAAGCGGTCTGCACTCCCGATTTTTTCGTCTTCGACGACCAGCGACGCCTGGCATATGCCGGCCGCCTCGACGATAATTGGAAGAAGCCAGAAGAAGTCACCCAACGCGATCTTCGGGATGCGGTGCAGGCTCTTCTTGACGGCGATCGCCCCGATGAGGAACAACATCCCTCCATGGGCTGTAGCATCAAGTGGAAACCATAAGCCCCCACCGCGGGCCGACCCTGTCAGTAACGGCGCATAATGTTCGGCATCTCATTTGCAGAATTGATGATCATCTCTCTCCTGATCCTGGTGGTATTGGGACCTGAGAAGCTCCCGGAAGTGGCCAAATGGGCCGGCAAGGGCATGAGAGAGTTGCGTCAGGCGTCGAATACTCTTCGCGACGCGTTGATGATCGACGATCTCGACGGGCGAAGAAATAGCCGCTCCGATAGGAGAATATCGGCGCCCTCGGCGC
>SKNI01000377.1 GCA_007120615.1 Myxococcales bacterium
AGAAGATCGGCGGGGATCACCTCTTTGATGATCGTGTCCATGACCGCTTCGCGGACCTCTTCGATGGTCACATCTTCGGTGTGCTGGGTGGAGAGGACGACGGCGTCGATGGCGACGGGGTCGTTTCCTTCGTAGCGCACGGAGACCTGACTTTTGGCGTCGGGTCCGAAGAAGGAGACGACGTTGGTCTTTCGAACGTGAGCCTGCCGGGCCACCAATTTGTGGGCGAAGGTAATCGGCATGGGCATCAACTCTTCGGTCTCGTCACAGGCGTAACCGAACATGATGCCCTGGTCGCCGGCGCCCTGTTCTTCGACGACACCCATATCGGTGATCACGCCCTGAGCGATGTCGGCGCTCTGTTCGTCGAGGGCCACCATCACCGAGCAGGAGCGGTGGTCAAAGCCGTAGCGAGTAGCGTCGTCGTAACCGATGTCCTCGATCACCCCTCGAACCACTTTCGCAAACTCGATATGGGCCGAGGTGGTGACCTCGCCGACGAGCAGTACGAGACCGGTGTTGACCACGGTCTCGCAGGCGACCATGGCGCCGCGGTCATCGGTGAGGATCGCGTCGAGGACGCCATCGGAGATCTGATCGGCCATTTTATCGGGATGACCTTCAGAGACGGACTCTGAGGTGAAGATATAATTTTGGGACATCGTGAACTTTACTCCGTGTTCGGTACTTAAAGAGCCCTGCCGAGCAGGGTATGGCTGGTGGTTTCTTCGACGATAATGTCAGCGAAATCACCGGGATTCAGGATTGTATTTTCGGGTTTGGGGAAGACCGCCGTTTTAAAGTCGTCGGTTTTGCCGCAGAGGTCATCTGCAGATCGCCGACTTTCACCCTCTACCATAACCCGGACCGTTTGTCCGACCTTGGTGGCAAAGATCTCGGCGCTGATGGCCTCCTGGGTCTCAATGAGGGCGGAGAGGCGGGCTTTTTTGGTCTTCTCGTCGAGGGTGTCGGGCAATTTGCGAGCTGCATAGGTGCCGTCGCGCTCGGAGTACTTAAAGAGGAACGCAAAGTCGAACCGGATTCTTTCCAGAAGCTCTACGGTCTTTTGATAATGCTCCTCGGTTTCGCCGGGAAAGCCCACGATGATATCGGTGCTCATGGCGATGTCGGGAATGGCGCCGCGGATGTCGTCGACCAGAGTCAAAAATTCGCCGGTTGTGTAGAGTCGCTTCATGCTCTCCAGCATCTCATCGGAGCCGGACTGCAGGGGAAGATGCAGGTAATTGCAGATTTTGTCATGGCGAGCCATGGTGGCGATGAGCTTGGGCGTAAAATCGGTAGGGTAGGGGGAGGTAAAGCGGATGCGCTCGAGCCCGTCGACCTCCACGACTTTCTCTAAGAGGTCGGCAAAGTCGGTCTCGGTCTCGGGGTGTCGATAGGAGTTAACTGTTTGCCCAAGGAGAGTGACCTCTTTATAGCCCGCGTCGGCAAGGGACTGACATTGACGAAGGATCTCGTCGGGGGCCACACCGCGCTCGCGACCGCGCACAAAGGGCACGATGCAGAAGGTGCAGAATTTATCGCATCCCCGTTGCACGGTGACCCAGCCTTTGATGCCGGGCTCTCGTTTGGGCACCAGCCCCCGGTAGGTCTCTTCTCGGTCGAGTTTTACGTCCACCACGGGGTCAGCGTCGACCTCCTGGCACTCTTCCAGAAGCTGGGGGAGTCGCCGGTAGGCGTCGGGGCCGATGACCAGATCCACGTACGGGGCGCGATCGGTGAGGGTTTCCCGCAGGCGCTCCGCCATACAGCCGGTAACCCCCAGGATGACCTCGGGGCGGGCGTGCTTGTATTTCAAAAGATGAGAGAGCCGACCAAATACTCGCTCCTCGGCGCGCTCGCGCACCGCACAGGTGTTGATCAGAATCACGTCGGCTTCGTCATGATTGGGCGCCGCCGTATATCCGCTGGTCCCCAGGATCCCACCCATCAGCTCGGTGTCCGCCATATTCATCTGGCAGCCGTAGGTCTCGATAAAGACCTTGCGCCCGGGCCGCTGCCCGAGATTGGGCATATCGTTTTGCTCCCCATTATGGGCGTTCGGATCGGCCTGGGAATGGTCTGTGGAGATGCTCATAAGTGGTACCGGTGGAAAAGAAATCGAGGCGTTTACGCCCCCGAAACGTCTAAGATCGGGAACCTTAGAAGAGGTGGGGGCGTGCGTCAACAAGGGAGACCCGCCCCGGCCCGATCAACCGTCAAGAACTTTCACGATCAACGATCAACGATCACGATCTCGATCTCGATCAACGATCGCAGACGCCACCGCGCGGACTCTTGTATTGGCGATTGTGATCAGTCTCGTTATTTGGGAATCTAGATCCAATGGACCAACTCCGGCTACGTCGGGCCCGCGCCTGGGGCCGCTGATCAGCCGTGGAAGAAGACCATCATATTGGATCACAAAGTGAACACTGAGCAACGCAAAAAGCGAACCCAGCAGCCGTCGAAGCAGATCCTTCACGGGCGCTACGAGATCCTGAGCGTGTTGGGCCAGGGCGCCCAGGGAAAAACGTACCTGGCCCGCGATCGGGAGACTGCTGAACAGGTCGCGATCAAAGAGTTGGTGCTGCAACAGGTGGAAGACTGGAAAGCCATCGAGCTTTTTGAGCGGGAGGGAGAAGCCCTTCGTCATCTCGACCACCCTGGGATCCCCGCCTATGTCGATAAATTTCACATCCATTCGGAGGACGGATCGGAGCGATTCTTTCTGGTTCAGGAGTTCGTCGATGGCGAAGACTACGAGCGCCTTCTCGAGGGGCTAACCTGGAGCGAGAGGGAGGCGAAGGACTTCTTAGGCCAGGTTCTCGACATTCTTGTATATCTGCAGAGTCGATCGCCGCCGGTGGTGCATCGAGATCTCAAGCCGTCTAATATTATGCGTCGCCGTGATGGTCGTGTGGCACTGATCGATTTCGGTGCGGTGCAATCGGTGATTCCCAAAGCCGGCGGTGGCTCCACGATCATCGGGACCAGTGGGTATATGCCGGTGGAGCAGTTGATGGGGCGGGCGGTGCCGGCGACGGATCTCTTCGCCCTGGGAGCCACCGTGGTGCATCTGCTAAGTGGCCGACACCCGGCGGACTTGCCCGTGCACGAGATGCGATTGCAATTTGAATCGTTCGTAAATATCTCCGACGAATTCGCCCACTACTTGCGAAGTCTTCTGGAACCGCTGGTTGAACGGAGATTTCAAACGGCGACAGAAGCGCGCGCCGCGTTGGAGTCCCTTGACCGCGTCGCGCCGGCAAAACCTGCGGGTTCGAAATCGGAAGTGAATCCCAGGCAAGAAACCACGCTCAACCTTACTGCCGATATTGTGCTGATTGGTCTTCAATCGCTGGCGGCATTCTGGTTGTTTTTCAATTTCTTGAATAATTTGACCATTGTCGGGGACCAGGAATTTATCCAAGACGGCTATTATCCCTATCGAGAATACGTGATCTACGGATGGACCATCGTAGCAGCTCTGGGAACGGTCGGTTTAACCGTGCCACGGTTGACGCGGGTGCTACCCATCCTCACGCCGATCACCGCAATTATCGTGCTCCTCGCCGTGCTCGGACTGATCTTCGTTCCCGGCCCGGGCTGGACGTTTTCGGCGCCGATCACCTTTCTGGTCATCTGCCTCTTGCTTGTCGCCGTGGGGCGGATTTTTGTGGCTCCCGTGCCTGCTCGTAGCTTGTCGGGATTGCTTCGGTAGGGTGTTGCTTTTCGGTGGCTCGCGGCGACCCCTCAGTCGCCTCAAACTGCGGCGACAGCTCCCCTTTGCCTTAAACTGCCGCAAAAGGGAGCCAGGCCACGGACGTTTGGAAGAGCTTCTGATCGTTGGGGAAGAGGCGCCGACCGCGGTCGATAAGTCGAATACGAGAACCGACCACCTACAACAAGCCCGCAGCCTGCCTCCCTTTCGCGCCAGCAAAGGGGAGGTGGTCGACCGCAGCCCACTCGTTCCGGATCAGTAATTGCGTTTTAATTTCAGCGAGATAGCTGTCATCGCCTGTCCGCAGAGGACCCCGGCGGGCTTGCTCCCCGGCGGTGAATCAGCCTGTTCGGCTAGACGGGACGGAAAAAAAAGGACCC
>SKNI01000042.1 GCA_007120615.1 Myxococcales bacterium
AGGGCCTTCATTTTCACGGCTACGCCTCGATCACAGAGAACCCGTCGGCCGGAAAGACGCTGGTCAAATACGACGAGCCCGTAACGCTCTACCGATTTCCCCTGGAAGTGGGCCGGGAGTGGTCCTCTCACGGCGTCGTCCGAAATGCCACCATTCAGGGCATCCCCTACGCCGGGGAAGACACCTACGAAACGAACGTCGACGCCGGCGGAGAGTTGTGGCTGCCCGATCTACTATTCACCGATGTCCTGCGGGTAAACACCCAGGTCACCATCGACCCTTCCATCGGAGCGGCGTCGACCCATCGACAGGTATCGTTTTTCTTCGAATGTTTCGGAGAAGTGGCTCGCGTAATGAGCCAGCAGGGAGAAGAAGAAGAGGAGTTTACCACGGCCGTCGAAATGAGACGGCTGGGGTTTTAGGAGTTCATCACCAACGCGTTGATTACCAACGTTTATAACCAACATGGAGTACGAGATGATCTGGAATTTGTGGAAAGACAGCTTCAACACCTGGGAAAAATCGACCGCCAAATATATGGAAGAGGTCCTGCGAAATCCGGTGGTCTTGTGGCCGGCCGGCAAGATGCTCACCGCCACCATGAAGACCCGCACCAAGGTCGACGACGCCGCCGCCAAGATGTGGGGGTCCATGGGGCTTCCCACCAAGCGCGATCAAGAACGAACGCTCCATGCCTTGAACCAGCTGCAGAGCCGTATCATGGATCTGGAAGAGCAGCTCGAAGACGCTCGCAAGTCCTGAACCTCTTCTCCACGCCCGAGAAAAACGATGGATGTCACACCCTATCTCGATCTAAATATCGCCCCTCGCGCCGTCTTCGATAGTCTCGAAGAGCGGCGAAGTCGGGTGCGGTTTATGCTCCCCGAAGACGGCGACTGGCGCGCCGTGACCTGGCAGGCTTATGCCGACCAGATCCGGCGCATCGGCCAATTTTTGATCGACGCCGGCATCAAGTCCGGCGAACGGGTCGCGATCTACTCTCCGAATCGCGTGGAGTGGATCTCGGCCGCCCTGGCCATTCAGGCCGTGGGCGGTGTGATGGTCCCCATCTACCCGTCGAGCACCGCCGAGCAGGCCGCTTATATCGTCGAGCATAGCGATGCCCGGCTGGTCTTTGCCGATACGCCCCTGATTCTGGAGCGGATCTTTGAAGAGTGGCCGGCCTATGAATCGGTCCTTCGGGTGGTCACCTTCTCCGACGATCTCAACGCCGCCGAAGCGCTCAAAAGAGCCCGGGCGGCCTCCGAGGTTGCTGCCACTTTCGGAGAAGTGGAGACCCGCATCACCCCCTTAAATAGAGCCCTGGAGCTCGGAAAATCCCTGGACGAAGAAAACCCCGCCCGCTTCGACGACGCCATGGAGAAGGTCTCTCTCGATCAAAACGGAGTGATGCTCTACACCAGCGGCACCACGGGCCGGCCCAAGGGCGTGCCCCTGACCCACCGAAATATCGCGGTCAACGGCCGAGACTGGCTGCAATGCAATGCCTCCAAAATTGAGGAGCGAGCCGTCGATATCCTGTGGCTCCCCTTGAGTCATATCTTCGGATTCGGAGAGGCCTGCCTGGGCAATACCCTGGGCTTTACCACCTATATGTCCGACCCCATGACGGTCTTAGAAAGATTGCCCGAGGTAAGGCCGTCGGTCTTTATGAGCGTGCCCCGCTATTTCGAAAAATTGGCCGAAGCCGCCACCGCCGACCACCGAGGAGACCGCAAAAAACAGGTCGCCCGCCTCGATGAGCTCACCGGCGGCAATCTTCAATTCGCCCTCTCCGGCGGGGCAGGCCTGACCCGAGAGGTCAAAGATCTCTTCTTTGAGGCCGGGGTCCTGATCATCGAGGGCTACGGCCTCACCGAGGCCAGCCCCACGTTGACCTTGAATCGCCCCGACGCCTTTCGCTTCGACTCCGTCGGAAAGCCCCTCCCCTCCGTAGACATCAAACTCGCCGCAGACGGCGAAATACTGGCCCGGGGAGAGAGCATCTTTGAGGGCTATCATAAGAATCCGCAGGCCACCGCCGATACATTTACCGAAGACGGATGGCTCAAAACCGGCGACCTCGGTCGATTTACGGACGACGGCTTTTTGCAGATCATTGGCCGCAAAAAAGAGATCCTGGTTACGGCAGCGGGCAAAAATATCGCCCCCGTTCGCATCGAAGATCACTTCGTCGACGACCCCTATATCCTGCAGGTCCTGGTCTACGGAGACGCCAAAAAATACCTGGTCGCAGGCGTCTGGATCAACGAAAATACGGTCAAAGAGAAGCTCGGAGACGACGCCGGAGAGCGCGCCGTCCGGGGACTGTTGGAGCCGCGCATCGAAGCGGTCAACTCGGCTCTGGCCAGCTACGAGACCATCAAGAAATTCGCCGTCATCGAGGAGCCCCTGACCGTGGAGAACGGACTTCTGACGCCCACCCTGAAGGTCAAACGAAAGAAAGTGTACGACGCCTTCGAAGATATCTTTGAAGGACTCTACGGGACCAAAAAATGATCCGACGAATCGCCAATTTATTTCGAAAAATCAAAGAGGGCCGCCCCGTCGTAGGCGCGACGCCGGCCGACGTCATTCACCGGGAGAATAAGTGGCGCATCTTGCGCTATCGACCGGACCCCGAGGCCACCCCCCTTGAGACCGAGCCCATCTTATTGGTTCCCTCGCTCATCAACCGCCACTATGTGCTGGATTTGATGCCGGGAAAGAGCTTCGTCGAATTTCTGGTAGGCCGGGGACACGACGTCTATATCATCGACTGGGGAACCCCCGGCGATGAGGACCGATATCTGACCTTTGACGACTTCTGCTACACCTACCTGGGCCGGGCGATTCGCAAAGTTGCCGCTCGATCGCCTACGGGAAAGACTCACGTCCTGGGCTATTGTCTGGGCGGCACGCTCACTACGATTTATGCCGCTCTCGACTCCTCGCGAATCGCCTCGATGATCACCCTGGCGGCGCCGGTGGACTTTCACGACGAGGGACTCTTGTCGACCTGGAGTCGTCTGCCGAGCCTCGATCTGGACGCCCTGGTCGACGGCACGGGAAATATCCCCTGGCAGTTGATGCAGACCGGATTTCATCTGCTTCGACCGACCATGAATTTATCCAAAGCGGTCTATATGCTGGACCGGGCCTGGGACGATCGTTTCTTAGACGGCTTCTTCGCCATCGAGACCTGGAGCAATGACAACGTTCGGTTCCCGGGAGAGGCCTTTCGGCGCTATATCAAGGAGCTCTACCAGCGCAATCTTCTGGTCAAAGAGAAGTTCACCGTGGCCGGCCGGGTAGTTCGCTTGAGCGAGATCTCCTGTCCCACCCTGGCGGTGAGTTTTAGCCACGATAATATCGTACCCGCCCAGAGCGTGGAGGCACTTCTGGACCATATCGATCCTGACATGGGAGAGGTCCTGGAGCTTCGCGGAGGACACGTCGGCGCCGTGGTCTCGAGCCGAGCCTCGACGTCCTTGTGGCCGAAGCTCTCGGACTGGTTTATCGGCGAAGATGCCACCCTGCTGGAGACGTCAAAATTGGAGACGTCAAAATTGGAGACGTCAAAATTGGAAAATACACCGGAGTCAAAAAAGAATACCTCGAAGCGAAAAACTGCAGCTGTAGAACAAGCCTCCTGACGAAGAGACCGAATCGATGCGATATTTTGAACTCATCTCAGACCAGCCCCTGATCTGGGGTCTCTTTATCGCCTACCTGGCTCTGACCTCCTGGCTGGCCTGGCTGGGCCACAAAAAGACCGACGACCTCACCAGCTTTGCGCTGGGCCAGGGCAATATGCATCCCGTCATCGTGGGGGTGACCCTTGCGGCGTCCATCGCCTCGGTGGCGACCTTTGTGTTGAACCCGGGGTTCGTCTACGTCCACGGGCTCTCGGCTCTATTGCATCTGGGAGGGGCAGCAGCGCTGGGGATCATCGCCGGTCTCTTCATCATGAGCTTTCGATTTCAGAGCATTGGAAAAAAGACCCAGGCTCTGACCCTTCCGGCCTGGATCGGAACCCGCTACGACTCCCAGGCGATGACCATCTTTTTTGCCGCCGTTAACCTGCTCTCGTTGACCTTCG
>SKNI01000559.1 GCA_007120615.1 Myxococcales bacterium
CCGAGGCCTATCAGGAGCTCGACCACGGTCTGCGACTGATGGCCGACGAAGTCCTCCCGGCCACCGGTGTAACCGGTTTTCAATCCCTGGGCGAGCCTATCTTTGAGAGATGCAACTCCGGGCTAAAGGAGCTCCTGGAAGCGGTCCAGCAGGGAGAGACCACTATCGGCCAGGCCAGCGAAGAGCCACCAGAGCGCTTTTCCGATTACCGGGAGAATTGTGGAAACCTTCTCGCCATTCTTCTGGAGCGAAGGCTGGTTAGCCCCGATGGATCCTGGAACCACAGATTCGGCTCGGAGCTCGTCGACATCATTCAGCGCTATCGCTGGGCGGACCTGATTCACACTCGACATCCCACCAGCCGTCAGCTCTCGCCCTACGAATTGGCGATCTTCTACCGCTGGAGAATCGAAGACCCGGAAGCCTTTACCATCGCAGAGCGCCGCCGCTTCATCGCCGAAGCCCGTCGATACTTCCCCATCGACTATGACGTTGAATTAGCCGCAGCCCGCCTCGACATTGCCGACCATGACCTGGAATCAGCAATGCAGCGCATGGCAGCACTGAGTTTGGAGCACCCCGATTCCACTCTGTACAATGCCATTTACGATAAACTCCAACGGGAATTAGAGCCTTCAGCGAGTAGATGAAGAAATTCCCCTAAAACAGGTTGACAGGATCTGAACCAATCTTTATACATGCCCTCCTTCGTTGGCGAGCTTTGCCAACTACCCATACGGGGCCGTAGCTCAGCTGGGAGAGCGCGTGACTGGCAGTCACGAGGTCAGGGGTTCGACCCCCCTCGGCTCCACTAATAAAGACGGGCATTTCCTCAATTCGAGGGAGTGCCCGTTTTTCGTTAGTGACCATAGAGTGACCAGCGGGATTAGTTTCGCTCTATGTCTGACAGTTTGTACCGAACCGCCCGCCCAAACTTTGCAAATGGCGGGACGCCGATTCTTTCGAGGCTGCAGCGGAGACGCTTCACGCCGAGGGGTTCGGGCTTTCTACGATGGTGGGCCGCCAAGCACTGGCCTGCTCTTCTGGTGACAGCTTTGTTAGAGGTCGGGCTTGTCGCTCACTGTATGCAAAGTTATCCGTTTAGCGTCAATATTGTAACAGGAGTCGATCCATGACAAATAACAATATATGGCTAATTGACCACAAGGCGACTCTCAGCGAATTCTCGCCGATGAATATGGATGGTTCAACATGGATACTTGGAATATGTGTGCTGAACGCAGGAAACGAAAAGGATGCGATGGCGCGATTTCAGTCTTTTGTAGATAAAGAGGACATGGAGTTGATCGAAGTCTACGAAATCGTACCGTATAAAGATAAAGATTTTACCGATGGTTCGCGTCGAAGCGAACAAGTCAACTTCGCTGCTGCAAAAGTAAACAAAGCGGGAGAAGTTTGCTACGTTTATGCACGCACCTCAGAAGCAATCGATGCGATGAGCGAGGGGGCTGGCGATGAGTAAAGCAAAAGGCGCCACTGGAGCCCGGCCTGCTGCTCATCGCGCTCATTCTCTTCGGCGCCGGAGCCTACGTCTCGTGGCGAGTTATCCGCTTTGCGATCCGCCTCGTTTTCTCTCGTGAGCTATTCATTTCCCCCTCCGTTGGCAGCGAAACAATCTTCTTCAAGAGTCGACACTCGCCCTGCTCCAGAAATCGGAAGAGCAAATCCACCATCTGGTTCGGCATGTCGACCAGTCGTTCCACGGAGCGGCAGAACTCGTCATAGCGTCGTAGGAACTCCGTCGGATACGGTTTGATCAGGTGGCGAGATGAGATAGAAAGGTCGAAACGCACTTTTCCAGGACACTGATAATGTCAAACCCTCGAATCATCGGAATCGACGCTGCCACGGTTGTGGGCCGAATCGGACTCGCCATGGGCGATATTTCCGAGGGGCAGTGCCTGATTCATGAAGCCTTAACGTGCAAGGACCCGGTGCAGCAGATCGCCAGGTGGATCGAGCAAGGCCCGGAGGTGATTTTATTGTCCGTCGATGCCCCACTTGGCTGGCCGACAGTACTTGGCCAGACCCTGGTCGACCACGAGGCCGGCATGGCCCCGGGGGTTCCCCGAAAGGAGGCAAATCGGCTCTTCCGGCGACACACGGACATAGAGATCAAGGCGCGGCTCGGCAAACAGCCGCTCGACGTGGGTGCTGATCGAATCGCCCGCACGGCCCACTCCATCTTGTGCAGGCTTCACACCCTTTCTGACCACTGCAAAAAGGCCCAGGATCTGCCACTTGCCTGGAACCTCCCACTCAATGCCGGATGTCACCTCTTGGAGGTCTACCCGGCGGCTACCCTCAAAGCCATGAGGGCGCCGACAAGGGGGTATAAAAAATCCACCGAAGAAGGCCGGCAGGCGCGCAGCGTGATCGTGGAGTGGCTGCAAAAGGAACTCCTGATCGATGTGAACACAGAAGCCCTCATCAAAAGTGACGACGTGCTCGATGCGACGCTCTGCGTGCTCGCCGGCTTTGACTTTCTGAGTGGCCGCGCAGTGGGGCCCAGCGCCGAGGAGTCGTCGCTGGCAAAGAAAGAGGGCTGGATCTGGTGTCGACGTCTTCCGAACATCGAGTAGTCAGCCAACTTCCATCATATCCGGCGAGTTCATTTGGTACACTCGAGGGATCGTCTTCGACAAAGAAGAGGTGCAGATTCGGCTGGAGGCACAGCTCTACGAAGAGTTCTGTTGCGGAGCCTACGGGATGATCCCCCGGTCGGTGGAGCGACTGGAGATTGCTTCCGAGGGTGGAGAGCAGGCCTTCTCCACCGGTGGCGAGATGTCTCTATTCTACTTTCCCGGTCTCGCTCTCGAAGCCGTTTCCGATGTGGAGCCAGATGAGTTGACGGTGGAGGTAAAGATGCGCGGCGCACTCTGGACGGTGAGCTACGGTCCGGATAGCACAGGTGCGTCGCGATATAATATTGCCGCCGGCCAAGAGCTAATCTCCGTGAGCAGAGACGTTCAAATGTTGGTTAGCAGTCTGTACAAGCTGGCCGAGGACGAGGAGATCGGTTGGAGCATGGTTGGATATTATTGTCGACGGGTTCAGACGGAGCTAGCGCTGGGCGGCTCCGATGACGACTTCGACATCGCCATCCGTCAGACCGTGGTCGCTCCCAGGGCTGACGGGGGCCAGTGCTTTGAGAAGATCCACTCCGATACCAACGAGCTGTGGAAGGAGACGGTCGCCGTGGGCAGCGTGGAGCGCCGGCTGCGCCTGAGCGAATCCGGGATTTCTCTGGAGGTCAGCCAGGATCTCGATGAGTTCGTCGACTTAGAAGGTGAGGTCCAGCCGCGGTAAAGATGGGAGCATGCCAGGACCCCTTCGGTTCGCTAAACCGATCAGGTGACTGGCAGGCGCGCAGCGTGATCGTGGAGTGGCCGCGCAGTAGGGCCCCGCGCCGAGGAGTCGTCGCTGGCAAAGAAAGAGGGCTGGATCTGGTGTCGACGTCTTCCGAACATCGAATAGTCAGCCAACTTCCATCTAGGGTGCCGAACCCTCAATATGCTCAACCGAAATTCAGTCCACGGCGACGGCACAAACGTGGGTCATGATGCCCGCATCACTAATTATCAATATATCATCAAAGACGGGCACAAAGAGGCGCGCCTGACCAAAATCAGAAAATGGTTGGCTTTTTGTATCTCTCATGCGCCCGTCGGGATGAAGGCGATAACTGACCACCTCATCACCGGCCTCGTTGGGCACAATTACCCCGAAGTCCTGGTCCATCCGCTGCACATGAAAGACCGCCGCGCCGGAGTGCAAGATTTCCGGTGAGTTCGCCGTGGCGGACTCCCATTGGTCCGACGAGGAGATCACGGTGGTGATCACCTCTCGCACGCCCTCCTCCCCGTCAGTGAGCCAGGCCAGCAGGTAGCGCTCTTTTGTGAGATCCGTGGCGACCTGAAGAGAGTCGGGCACAAGCTCCACTCCGTCGAGCCCCAGCAATTCCCGCTCTTCCCCGCCGTCCACATTCACCACCGCGATCCGACCGGCTGATTCATCCCACCGGGCTTCCACGGGAACCTGCCAGAACTCCACTCCCCGGGGCGTCTCGATGGCCTGACC
>SKNI01000437.1 GCA_007120615.1 Myxococcales bacterium
CGTAGAGTGGTCGAACGGCGATGATATGATCACCCAGACACCGCGATGCCATCAAAACGGCGGTGATCGCGGCCATCCCGGAGGCAAAAGCGACGGCAGATTCGGTGTGCTCAACCCGGGCCATCGCCCCCTCAAATTGACTCACCGTATCGTTGTGGAGCCGACCGTAGACCGGGTTGGTGGTCGGCTCTTCTCCCTGGGCCATTCGCCCCAGGCTTCGGGCGGCCTCTTCGACATCACCCAGACGAGTGCTGTTGGCCAGGGAGATGGAAGCGCTGGCATGAGATGACGACTGAGTTACGAATTCTGTCAGGGGATCAAGGGCCATATTGCGAACCTTTTCTGTAGAAATATTGTCATCTCTGATGATAATATGGTGTACATATATTTCCATCGAATTATTTTCGAAAAAAGAGGCTCAAAATGGCCCTGGACCGAATCGACCGTAACATTCTCCGCCTTTTGCAGAAGGATGGTCGGCTCTCCAATAAGGAGCTCGCCGCCGAGGTAAATCTGGCCCCTTCTACCTGCTTTGAGAGAGTCAAGCGGCTGCGAGAGAGCGGGGTATTGCTCGACCTCAACGCCTCCGTCGACGCCGATGCCCTGGGAGTGGGACTGCAGGCGCTGGTGGCGGTGCGTCTGGCTCAGCATTCCCGAGAAGATGTGGAGTCTTTTCACCGGCATGCCCTCTCCTTAGAAGAGGTCCTGGCCGTCTACCACGTCACCGGTCGCCAGGATTTTGTTCTTCACATCGCCGTTCGCGATACCGAACACCTGCGAGATCTGGCCATGGACGCCTTCACCACCCGAACAGAGGTCGCCCATATCGAGACCTCCCTGGTCTTTGAATTCGACCGAAAGCCGGTGCTCCCCGACTATTTGTGATTCCCTGTCCCGGACTGGAGAAACTCTCGTTTCAATCGGGGTGAAAGATGGGCTCTCGATCCTCGATATAACGCTCAATGCGAGCCCTGGTCTCGTCGTCAAGATCGCCAAATTGGACCCCGAAGCCCGGGAGGATACCGCTGTCGTAATCCACGGCCGTCCTCTGCCAGCGCACCTCGGCTTCCACCACCACCGGCTCGTCTTCACCGGGCAGTTCAAACCGAAGATCGACCGTACTTCCCACCTCCACCATCTGGTGGGTCGCCACGAAGAGCCCCCCTTCGCTGATATTATTGGCAAAGCCCACATAGAAATTGGAGTCCGAGGTCATCGTCACCCCCAACTCCACGGCCACCCGTTTGGCCTCCCGCCTTCGAACGCTTACATCGTCTCCATCTTCAACCGGCTCAAATTCTTTCATCGGGCTCATTATTATTCCTGTATCGGGTACCAGCCAAAACGACAATCTCTACTTTTTCATTACCCTATCGCGATTGTTCCATTTAGTGAAGATCGGCCCCAAGAAAAAAAGAGCCCCCCGCGACACATGGTAATCGCGAGGGGCTCATCGCTACCGTTTATGAGGCGTTGACCTCATCAATCCTCTGGAGGAAGGACCACGGCATCGATCACGTGAATGACACCATTTCGTGCGATCACGTCGGTGATCACAATCTCGGCGCCTTCGTAAAATAGGGAGCCACCGCTGGCGGTGATCTCGGCATCCAGACCATCGGCAGTGGCCGTTGTGACAAATCCCGGGGTCACGTCAGCAGCCAGAACGGCCTGCGGAAGGACGTGAAAGAGGAGCACATTGGCCAGCGCGTCCTGGTCGGCCAGCAGATCATCGAGGGCTCCGGCGGGAAGGGCATCAAAGGCTGCATCGGTGGGAGCGAAGACCGTAAACGGCCCCTCTCCACGAAGAGTATCGACCAGCTCTGCCGCGATTACTGCGTCCACCAGCGTGTCGAATTCATCTTCAACCCCGATGGCGGTATCCACGATATCGTCGGCAGGCATCACCACTTCATCGATGACGTGGATGACCCCGTTGGTTCCCAGGATATCGGTGCCGGTGATCTCGGCTCCGGCATAGAATAACTCAGCGCCGTCGTCTTCGATCAGGGCCAGGGCTCCGTTCAAGGCCTGAACCAGTCCCGGCGATACCTCGGCTGCCATCACCTGGCCTTCCAGAACATGGTAGGTCAAGACATCGACCAGAAGGTCGGCATCGATGGTGTCCAGATCGATTCCGGCGTCCGCAAAGGCTTGGTTGGTGGGGGCAAAGACCGTAAATGGGCCGTCGCCGATCAAGACGTCCACCAGATCAGCCTGGGTCAACGCCGCTACCAGGGTTGAGAAGTCGTCGGTGGCCACTGCCAGATCGACGATCGTCGGCGGAAGTACCACCGAGTCGATGACGTGGATTACGCTATTTCTCGCCATCACGTTGGTCACCGAGATGGTCGCTCCCCCGTAGGTCAGCCCACCGTCGTCGGCGATCTCGACGTTGATTCCACTGGCGGTGGTGAAGGATCCGGGCTGCACGTCATAGGAAGAGATCGCTCCCTCCAGGGCGTGATAGAGAAGCACCTGTTGCAGGGCGTCGGTGTCGGCCAAGAGATCGTCTAAGGCTCCTTCAGGAAGATCGTCGAAGGCATCGTCGGTGGGGGCAAACACCGTAAATGGTCCGTCGTCACGAAGTGCATCTGCCAGACCCGCCTCGGTCACCGCAGTTACCAGAGTGTCGAACCCGTTGTCCGTGGCCACCTGAACGATATCATCGGCAGGCATCACCACTTCATCGATGACGTGAATGACGCCGTTGCTCCCTACGATATCGGTGTCCGCGCTAGTGGCTCCCGCATAGGTCGGACCCTCTTCGATGAGCGCCAGGGCTCCGTTGAGGGCCGTCACAATTCCCGGGCTCAGGTCAGCCGCTCGAATATCTCCGTCGAGCACATGGTAGGTCAACACATCGATCAGTACATCATCGTCGATGGAATCGAGATCAATTCCGGCGCCTTCAAAGGCCTGATTGGTGGGGGCGAAGACCGTAAACGGGCCGTCTCCCGAGAGAGTGTCGACCAGACCGGCCTGGGTCAGAGCTGCGACCAGGGTGGAGAAATCATCGTTGTCCGCCACCAGATCGACGATCGTCGGATCTTCGGGGTCGCCATCGTTGTCGCCATCGCCGTTTTCATCTTCGGGAGGCAGGGCGACGGCATCGAGAACGTGAATTACCCCATTGGAGGCCATCACGTCGGTCACCGTGATCTGGGCTCCGGCATAAAAGAGGTTGCCGCCTTCAGAGGTGATTTCGGCATCCAGACCGGCAAGGGTCTCCACCTCTCCCAACTCTACATCTTCGGCCAGCACCGTTCCTGCCACCACATGGAAGAGAAGAATCTCAGACAGGGTCTCCTGATTGGCCGGCTCCAGCAGGCTATCGAGGGTACCTTCCGGAAGGGCATCGAATGCCGAATCCGTGGGGGCGAATACGGTGAAGTCATCTTCGCCCTGCAGGGCGCCGGTGAGCTCCGCTGCATCCAGAGCGGCCAGGAGGGTTGTGAAATCGCCGGCCGCTTCGGCGGTCGCGATCAGGTCAACCAACTCCTCCTGATTGTGATTTTCCTGAGGCTGGTTCTGGTTCTGATTTTCATCTTCCCCACCCCCACAGGCCACCAGGGCCCCGGCAGCGAGTAGTGTGATCAGCAGTCTGGTCATGTTCTTCATGATACTTCTCCAATACGAGGAATTAAAACTACATTCGAAACCTTTGAACAGGTTCTGAGCAGGACGCTACCGAAAAGAAAAACCCTTCTCGACGACTCTCCCAAACACCACCAGAACCATCGCTCGCAGAAGACAATAAGAGCAAAAACCACCACGGCAAGAATAAAAAAACAAAAAAACCTTCCACCCCTGAACATCTTTTGAACAACACTGCAAGAATTTCGCAATCGGAGACCGGAGGCAGGACCGCGGGGCCCAAATCTCAATCGAGCTGACAGAGCGGTGCAAATCCACTCCCCGCGGCGGTGGACGCCAGGGCAGCTACAGTTGGTCGTTTCATGTTATGAGGACGTGCCGGCGCTCAGAATGAGCACCGGCATCCATGCGCGTTAGAACCCGGATTCTTCATACGCCGGCGCCGCCTGCTGCTGCGGTTGCCCGGCCGCCGAGGGAGCTCCACCATCGACTCGCC
>SKNI01000403.1 GCA_007120615.1 Myxococcales bacterium
CTTCATCGTTCAATATTATCAGAGCGCTCGCGACACCCTCTGGCGAGAGCTTCGTCAGGACGGCCCGCCGATCGAGGAATCGAGGCGGGTGGCCGAGTTGGTAGATGCCGATTATGTCTTTCACGGCTACGCCGTACCCGTAGAGGACGGCGCCGTAGACCTGGTGGCTTATCTCTACAACCGGGAGGAGGACAACCTCTTTCCGGGAGAGACCATCCGGATCGATGAGCTCACCGAAGAGAACCTTCAGGAGGGATTTAGTCGTCTGGCCAGCCGTATGGCGGCCTGGTTGGTGGAGCCCGATGTGGGGCCGGCAGACTCCAGCGACATCGCCTCCTCTCGGGGAACCAGCCGACTCTCTTTGCAGCTTGGCGGAAGCTACGCGACCTTTCTGCAGGTTCCCTTTCCGCTGCGGTCGTCGTTTGGCAATTACGGATTCGGAGCCGGCCTTGGGTGGTCGATTACCCGGGAGTTTCAGCTGATCGGCAATGTGCAGGTTTATAATTCGATTCGCGATTTTCACGGGATTCTGCGGGAGGACTTCACCACCGTGCGAGGGATGTTGGGCGGACAATTGGGACGCCACGTGGGGCCCCTATATCTGGCGCTGGGCACCGGCGTGGAGGTGACCAGCTTTGGGCCGATCCGGGCCTTCAGCGACCCCACCTGCATCCCGGCTCCGGAGTTGTGCCCGGGGGATACGGGGACGACCGTTTTTGAGAACCACGGACTTCACTGGGGTCTGCAGCTTCGACCGCGCATCTCTTTGCCCCTGGCCGACTCCTTCGAGCTTTCGTCGTCGGTGAGCGTGGGATATTATTTTTCTCCCCTCTCGGATCGACTGCTTAATTTTCCGGTGGCCACCGAATTGGGTCTTCAATATCGGTTCTGACGGCCTGCCGGATTGCAAATCACGCGGTACAGAAAATCACCCTCCAAAATATTGGAATGAATATGCTCGATATTGATCTGGAATTTGCGACGGCCTCGGCCCCGGCGACGGTGAGCAATGTGGCGGTGGGCTTTGATATTCTGGGATTCAGCCTCACCGGGATGAGCGATGAGGTGACCGTGCGTCGGGTGGAAGAACCCGGGGTTCGAATCGTCAAAATCGAGGGAGGGCAGAATCTGCCCGAGGATCCGGAGGAAAATACGGCCACCGCCGGTCTGGTGGCGATGGCCCGGGCGCGAAAGTTGAGCTTCGGGCTGGAGGTGACCATCGCAAAGGGGGTGCCTCAGCAATCGGGGCTGGGCGGGTCGGCGGCCTCGGCGGTGGCGGCAGTGGTGGCGGCCAGCGCGGTAATGGATACTCCGCTAAGCCTGCCGGAGCGGTTTCATTATGCACTGTTGGGAGAGGCGCTGGCAGCGGGCAGTCCTCACGGAGACAATATCGCTCCGGCCATGCTGGGAGGGTTGATATTGGTTCGATCCATGGACCCCTTTGACGTGATGCGGATTCCCGTCCCCCATAGCATGGGAGCGGTGGTGATTCATCCCGATCTATCGGTGGACGTTCGCCGGGCGCGCAATCTGCTGAGCGGTGAGATCGACCTGGGCGACTTTGTGGCCCAGTCGGCCAACCTGGCGGGCTTTATCGGGGGATGTTTCCGAGACGATCGAGCTCTGATTGGACGCTCGCTTCAGGATCTGGTTATCGAGCCCCAGCGTTCTCATTTGATCCCGGGATTTGCCGCCGTAAAAGCGGCTGCTCTGGGCGCCGGAGCGTTAGGATGTTCCATCTCCGGGGCGGGCCCGGCGGTCTTTGCGATCCACGATCTCGACGTCGACCCCGAGGTCATCAAAGAGGCGATGATCAAGGCATTCGCTGACGCCGACGTGGAGGCCACCGGCCTGATATCGCCGATCAACGGAATGGGGGGTCATGTGATAGAGCGGGGACCACGGGTGAAGAAGAAGTCGACCAAAGCCAGCCCTGAATCAGCCTAATTCCCTTCGACAAAAAAGTGCACCATGCAAGACGAACGACCGGAAACGGAGCGTCATCCATTGATCCGTCTGCTTCGCTATGCCGGGCCCCATAAAAAACGGGTCCGTCTGGCGACGCTCTGCTCGATCTTAAATAAGATCTTCGATCTGGCGCCGCCCGCGCTGATCGGAGCGGCCATCGACGTGGTCGTGCAGCGAGAGGACTCCCTGATCGCCCATCTGGGCATCACCGATGTGGTCGATCAGTTGATCGTCCTGGCGGTGGTGACCGTGTTGATCTGGGGATTGGAGTCGCTCTTTCAATATCTTCAGGAGTGGCTGTGGAGAAATCTGGCTCAGACCATTCAGCACGAGATGCGTCTGGAGGCCTACGCCCATATTCAGAATCTGGAGATGGCCTATTTTCATGAGCAGTCCACCGGCGGATTGATGGCGATCTTAAACGACGACATCAACCAGTTGGAGCGTTTCTTGGATATCGGCGCCGACGATATCTTGCAGGTCACCACTACGGCAATTGTGATCGTGGCGGCCTTCTTTATTCTGGCGCCCCAGGTGGCCTGGATGGCCATGTTGCCCGTGGGCCCGATCATCTGGGGATCCTTTAAATATCAGCGACTTCTGGCGCCCCGGTACGCCCGGGTCCGAGAGAATGTGGGCGATCTCAACGGTCAGCTCTCCAATAATCTATCGGGCATTGCCACGATTAAGAGCTTTGCCACCGAGGACTACGAGGTGGAGCGGATCGGCCGTTTCAGCCAGGACTATAAAGAGTCCAATCGAGAGGCCATCAAGCTAAGCTCTGCCTTCTCGCCGCTGATTCGGATGGCCATCGTAGTCGGATTTACGGCCACCCTGGTCTACGGCGGGATTCTAGCCCTGGAAGGGGAGCTCGCCGTGGGCACTTATTCGGTGCTCGTCTTCTTGACCCAGCGCCTTCTGTGGCCCCTGACCAGGCTTGGGAAAACCTTTGACCTCTACCAGCGGGCCATGGCTTCGACCACGCGAGTGCTCGATCTTCTGGAGCTCGAAGTCTCCATTGTCGACGGCGAGGAGGCCCTTGTGAAATCGGAGGTCCAGGGCTCCATCGAGTTTCGAGAAGTGGAGTTTGCCTATCCCGGACGAGAGCCCATTCTGGAGGACTTCGATCTGACCATCCCCGCCGGAGCGACCGTGGGAATTGTGGGAGCTACGGGTGCCGGAAAGAGCACGATCATCAATCTGATCCTTCGCTTTTTCGAGCCCCAGAAGGGCTGTGTCTTTGTCGACGGAAAAGACATCTCAACGCTGGACCTGACCGACTTGAGGCGCTCCATCGGCCTGGTCAGTCAGCAGACTTTCTTATTTCACGGAACGGTGCGCGAGAATATTGCCTACGGAAGTTTCGGGGCCACCGACGAAGAGATCGAAGAAGCGGCTCGGTTCTCAGAGGCTCACCCCTTCATCGAGGAGCTCCCCGAAGGCTACGATACCATCGTCGGCGAACGCGGCGAGACCCTGTCGGGAGGCCAGAAGCAGCGGCTATCGATCGCCCGGGCGGTGCTTCGAGATCCCCCGATTTTGATCCTCGACGAGGCCACCTCGGCGGTAGATAACGTCACGGAGGCCGCCATTCAGCGGTCCATGGATCGTCTGGCCAAAGACCGCACCATGATCGTCATCGCCCACCGCCTCTCCACGGTCCGAAATGCCGATCAGATCATCGTCTTAGAAGAGGGGCGAATCGCCGAAGCCGGCCGCCACGAGGAATTGGTAGAGGCCGAACGGATTTATGCGGAGTTGTGGGATATTCAGACCGGTGGGCGTAAATGGATGGGGCGAGGGGGGGAGGGGTAGGGAGAAGGTCAAGGGCAAGGGCCGTCGCAGAGACGCAGAGAACCGCCAAGACGCTGAGGAAGGGAAAGGGGGGCTTTCGCGGGTCGCCAGGGGATGGGTTAGTCGATCAACGCTCTCGATCCCGATCTCGATCCCGATCTCGATCCCGATCTCGATCCCGATCTCGATCCCGATCCCGATCTCGATCCCGATCTCGATCTCGATCTCGATCTCGATCAACGCTCTCGATCCCGATCTCGATCCCGATCTCGATCAACGATCTCGATCAACGCTCTCGATCCCGATCTCGATCCCGATCTCGA
>SKNI01000588.1 GCA_007120615.1 Myxococcales bacterium
ATATAAAGGGTGAGATCCGGATTGTTTCCGCCGTCGATGAGGTGGCCGTATTCGGCGGGTTCCACGGTGAATTGGTAGGGGTCGTGCTGCGTGGTGGAGAAGAAGAGAGCGGGAGTTCCGTCCACCACTTCCACCGCAAAGGAGTCGTCCACGGGGTCGCTATTGGAATCGAGCACCGGGTTTCGATCACCGTCGTCTACCACCAACTCGGCGACCAGAACTTCACCGTCTTCCAGGGGGCGATCCATGACGATACGGATGTCTTGGTGAACGCCGTAGCCCAGGGTCTGGCTGGTTCCCAGAAGATGGTCGTCGTCCTCTTCGGCGAAGACCTGAATGAGGACGTCGCCGGGGGTGGAGACCTCTGCTACCGAGATCACCGTGCTCAACTCATCGAGGAGGTGATCTTCGGTCGTGACTTCGTAGGGAAGGTGAGAGACGACGAAGTCTTCGGTGATGACCGCCCCGGTGGCGTCTTCCACAGGCGTATCTTCGCTGGGATCATAGCTGCCGGAGGCTACGTTTTGATGAAGAGTGGCGGTCAATTCTTCGCCGTTGATGACGTCGCGATCGAGGACGATGAGAAGATCGTTTGTGATATCTTCGGTGATGGGGGCGACGCCGATTTCATTGTCGCCGTCGTCGGTGATGACCACCCAGCCGGATTGATTATAGATCACTTCCAGCACCAGGATTTCGTCCAGGGGAAGGGTCTCCAAGGTCTGGTCTTCGACGGTGAGTACGGGAGCGTTCGGGTCGACCAGGGTGGTCTGAAAGGTGGCCATGACGGGGTTGTCATCTTCGTCGAGGACGGGAAGATCTTCGCCGTTGGATCCGTCGAAGGTGTAGTCGCCGTCGGCGGGGTCATCTTCGTGAATCATGGCGTGAAGCAGGGCATCATTGGTGAGGTCGGCATCCAAAAATACCTCCACTCCTTGATGGGATCCTTCTTCGATAAATTGCACCCCGAGGACCTCTCCGGGGGCACCGGCGTCGTCGGCATGAATCACGATCCAGCCGTCGGCCTCTTCGATGGAAGCGCTGGCGATGGAGACTCGATTGGCCTCTTCGGTGGAGACGGACTGATCGTTGGCTTCTACCGAAGCGGTGACCAGGGGCTCAACCGGCTCTTCTTCTTCGACACTGACGGTGAAGGAAGCGACCACCACTTCGTCGTCAACCATGACAGGAATGTCCTGGTCGGTGTATTCGTCCACCGGCTCCTGATTGATATGAAGCATGGCATGGAGGGTTTCACCATCGACGGCGTCTCGATCCAGGGTGACGGTGACATCGCTATGAGTGCCGTCTGCGACGCGGGCCAGGCCGATGGCCGCACCGTGGGATCCGTCGTCGTCTTCATGTACCACGATCCAGCCTTCTCCATTGGAGAGGACCTCGTCGACCACCACTTCGTCGGCGGGGTCGGCCATCTGATCGGAGGCCGCGATAAGGGGCGTGGGGGGAGCCACATAATTCAGGGTAAATTGTGCCCGGACTCGGTTTCCGCTTTCGTCTCGAGCGATGAGTGAATCATCTTTGTCGAAGACCCCCAATGGCGAGGTGTCCAGGTATAGCGCGGCGTGAAAAGGTTCCTCGCCGTCTACGTCTCGGTCCAATAGGACTTCTCGATCCGAGTGGTCTCCGGCTTCGATGGCCAACAGTCCCACCTGTTCACCGGGAGCGCCGTCTTCGTCTTCGAAGATGACGATGAATGCTTCTCCTTCGGCGTATACTTCGGCTACCGAGAAGCGATCGGGTTCGTCCAGATCTTGATCCTCAATGGTCATCGAGCCGCTGCCATCTTGGACTTGAAACGACGGGGGATCGTCGCCGCAGGCGCTGAGCAGGGCCATGGTAAACAGGGCAATCAGGGGTAGTAAAAAAAGACGCTTCATGATCTCTCCTTTGTGAGAACAAATAGCTATGGATCCAAAAGGTGCACCGACAAAAATGTCAGTGTTGGGACGTGGGATGCAGCCTCTACATCAAAGGAGGGGAGTTATCTAAGGGCTCTAACCCATGGGAATCCCGACCGAATGCAGATTTTTATTCGGCGTTCGTTCCGAAGGGCTGATCCGCGTCGGGAAGTACTACTAGCAAAAGCTGTACCAATTCGATCTCGCCGGCTTGCACCGGTGGGGGGAGTTCTCTATGATCGAAGGAGTTGCCCCGCTGAATAAAGTGCTCGCGTTGATGCTTGAAGGAGTAGATAAATCCCCGGCTCTGGAGTCCGGGAAACGAAGACAAGGGAGAAGCACACGATGGCGATGGAGCTGCGACAACAGGTAAAGATGACCCAGCAATTGCGCATGACGCCGCAATTGCAGCAGGCCATTAAATTACTCCAGTTGTCGCGTATGGAGCTTATCGCCGAAGTTCGCCAGGAGATGGTGGAGAACCCGGTGCTCGAAGAGATGCGCGAGGTCTACGACTCCGACACCGTCGGAGAGCGCGGCGAAGACACCAAGAAAGACGAGATGACCGAGGTCAAGGCCGACGCCAGCGACATGGATCAGGTCGACTGGGAAGCCTACGCCGAGAAATACACCGGCTCCGGGCCCACCAATCACTACAAAGGAATGCGCGGCGGCGATGATTACCCCACCTTAGAAGAGACCCTGTCGACCCACGAGTCGTTGACCGATCATCTCTTCAGCCAGCTTCGCCTGGCCGGACTCGATGAGGGCCAGGAGTATATCGGGGTTCTGATCATCGGAAATCTCAACGACGCCGGGATGTTGACCGACTTTTCCATCGAAGAGATCGCCGAAGATGCCGGGATGTCCACCGATGAGGTCGAAGAAGTTCTGGCCGTGGTTCAGAGCTTCGACCCGCTGGGGGTGGCGGCTCGGAATCTGGAGGAGTGCCTGCTGATTCAGGCTCGGGTCAAATTTCCCGAACATAAACTGATGCAGGCCATGATCTCGGAGCATATCTCCGATCTGGAGCGCAAGAGCTACGGCAAGATCGCTCGAAGTCAGGGAGTCTCCAAAGCCGAGGTCATCGAAGCCGCAAAATTGTTGACCAATCTCGATCCCCGCCCGGGCCGTGAATACGGAACCTCGGAGCCCCGCTATATCACGCCGGATATCTACATTCGAAAGATCGACGGAAAGTGGGTCCCCACGCTCAACGAAGACGGCCTCCCGAAACTTAGGATCTCCAATTTCTATCGTCAGGAGTTGGCCCGAAAGAAAGAAAGCGGGGAAGCCGATGAGGTCAAAGATTATATCCAGGATAAATTGCGGGGCGCGATGTGGTTGATCCGAAGTATCCATCAGCGCCAGAGCACCATTATGAAGGTCGCCGAGAGCATCATTAAATTTCAGGCCGAGTTCTTTGAAAAGGGCGTCGAACACCTTCGACCGCTGGTGCTGCGAGACGTGGCCGATGATATCGAGATGCACGAGTCCACGGTCAGTCGAGTCACCAGCAGCAAATACGTCCACACTCCTCGGGGGGTCTATGAATTGAAATTCTTCTTCAATTCATCGATCACCAATAACGCCGGACAAGATCTGGCCAGCGAGGCGGTGAAAGCAAAAATTCGCGATATCATCGCCAATGAGGATCCTGCAAAACCCCTCTCCGATGCCAAGATCGTGGAGTGTTTGCAGCAAGAAGATATCGACATCGCCCGCCGTACAGTGGCGAAATATCGAGAGATGATGGGCGTGCTCTCTAGCTCCAAACGAAAACGACTCTTCTGAGTCCGGCAAAATGAGACAAAAGATATTGAATAGAGTTGGCCCTCACAGCCGTTACAGGCTATGTTGGAAGTCAAGGAGGTCGAGCTAACGCAGGCAATTTCTGCGTCCGCTTATTGCGACTCGGGAGCAGTAGAGCGACTCGCCATTCCTTTCGTTAAGTGCCCTCACCCCCCCGAAGAAGGAGTTTTATATGAACGCGAGCGTATCCTTCCGAAACATGGATTCGTCGTCGTCACTGCGCAGCTATGCCACGGAGAAATTGGACCGAATTTGCGATAAATACGTCCAGGGCAAAGTCGATGCGTCGGTGGTGCTGACGGTGGAGAAGTTCTGGCACATCGCGAATTTTACCCTGCAGATTAAGA
>SKNI01000177.1 GCA_007120615.1 Myxococcales bacterium
AATACGTCACCACTCTCGACGGTGCTGAACGACGCTGGCTACGCTGCCCGTCAATAGGTAGCAAAATTCGTTGCAACTACAAAATATCGTGGGCTTTTAGTCTGTGAGAGCCGACGAAGGACCATCATCAGTCGTCTTTTTTCTTCTTAGCAGGAAGAGGGGGATTTTTGCCGGAGAGGTCGAGGTCTTTTCTGGGATCCGGGGTAAGCCGATAGATCTCGCGGACCTTCTCGAGCATCTCATCGAAGGGAAAGTTGAGATCTTTGAGATACCCGTTGGAAAGATCATAAACCCAGCCGTGAACACGAGGGGCTTTTCGGTCCAGGTAATTTCTCTGGACGACAGCGGTCTTGATGACATTGATGCACTGCTCACGGACGTTTAATTCGGTGAGGCGCTTGAGGGTTTCGTCGGGATCGTCGATGGCATCGAGTTCATCGTGGTGGAGTCGGTAGACGTCGCGAATCTCACGCAGCCAGCCATTAAGGATACCCAGATCCCGGGGTTGCATGGCCGCTTTGATCCCTCCACATCCATAATGCCCGCAGACCACGACGTGCTTTACCTGGAGGTGATCTACGGCGTAGTGAATGGCGGAGAGGGAGTTGGAGTCGATATTGACGACCAGGTTAGCGACATTTCGGTGGACAAAAACCGCGCCCGGTTCGACGCCCATGATCGCACTGGCCGGCACGCGGCTGTCGGAGCAGCCGATAAAGAGAAAGTCGGGGTGTTGCTCTTTGGCCAATTTTTCAAAGAAGGCCGGGTCTTCCTCGGTGCGCTCTTTGACCCATTGCCGGTTTCGCTCAAAGACACTCTGGTAAATATCGCTGTCGGTCATTGTGAACCTCAGTAAAAGGGATGGAGTGGTCGATCAAATCCGGTGTGATACTACCACGTTCGGGGCGTTGAATTCGACCCGGGACTGATTGGCTGATCTCTCAGAGCGAGAAAACGGGCATTCGCGAAGGCAGAGGAACGCAGAGTCTCAGAGAGAGGAAATGAGAACGGATTCTTGAGGTTTTGGGCACAGAAATTTGAGGAAATCGGGAATAGATGCCGCGGGGGGTGATATAAGATGTTGTAAGGTAAGGGTTTTGTGGCATCGTTAGCGGTTGGCGTGGAAATTGCTTATAACTCATTTCGAAGAAGCACAGGTACATCCAAATACGAATTGATAACGATAAGAGGAACGAAAGATGAGCAGATTCCAGGTGAAGATAATTTTATTAACGGTGGCGAGTTTATTCTTTGTGGCCTGTGGCGTTCTGGACACCGACACCGAACGGAGCGAGTGGGGACTGGAGGAGGACGAAGAAGAGTGCATCTGCACGTTGGAATATGCGCCGGTTTGTGGGGTAGACGGAGAGACCTACGGAAATGAGTGTGCTGCGGGATGCGAAGACGTCGAAGTTGACTACGTAGGCGAGTGCAACGAGGAGCGATGTGCGTGCACCCGTGAATACGCTCCGGTCTGTGGTGTGGACGGAGAGACTTATGGAAATTCCTGCAACGCGGAGTGCGCCGAGGTGGAGATCAACTACGAAGGTGAATGCATCGAGGAGGAGTGCATCTGTACGTTGGAATATGCACCGGTTTGTGGGGTAGACGGAGAGACGTACGGAAATGCGTGTGCTGCGGGATGCGAAGACGTCGAAGTTGACTACGTAGGTGAGTGCAACGAGGAGCGATGTGCGTGCACCCGTGAATACGCTCCGGTCTGTGGTGTGGACGGAGAGACCTATGGAAATTCCTGCAACGCGGAGTGCGCCGAGGTGGAGATCAACTACGAAGGTGAATGCCTGCCAGACGTTTGTGACTGTGACGACTATTGGGACCCGGTGTGTGGAGAGGATGGTCAGACCCATTCTAATACCTGTTATGCCAGGTGTTCGGGAACGTCGGCCGCCTACGATGGCGAGTGCGTTGACCAGGATTGCATCTGCACGATGGAGTACGCCCCGGTATGTGGTGAGAACGGCGTAACCTACGGAAATAGCTGCATGGCGGGCTGTGCTGATGTGGAGAATTACACCATCGGTGAATGTTCCTGATTGGGAAGTTGCCTGTAACCAAGAAAAGCGCCGACGGTCTCTGATGAGAGCGTCGGCGCTTTTTTGTTGGTCCAAGAAACCTCTACATCGAAAGGGAGCCCTTTCGGAAGTCGGTCTGGGTGATATGGACGTTGATGACGACCGGCTTTCCTTCGGCTGAAAGCTTCTTGGCTCGGTCGAGGGCATCGTCGATCTGGTCTGCTTCGGTGACCAGGATTCCCTCTCCACCGTACCCTTCGGCGACGCGGTGGTATTCGGTTTGCAAGAGAGTAGTGCCGATGTCGTCTTCTAGAATTTCTACCTGGTCTCGGGCGATCTGAGCCCAGGCAGCGTCGGTGCCGATCACGGCGATGGGGGCCAGGCCGTGTCGGATACAGGTGTCAAATTCCGCCAGGCTATAAGCACTGGAGCCATCTCCCCAGATAATCCAGACTTCGGCATCGGGCCGGGCCAGGGCGGCGCCGACGGCGAACCCTCCGCCGACTCCCAGGGTCCCAAAGACACCGGGATCAAGCCAGGACAGGGGCTTTCGGGGTCGCAAGATATAGGCGCCGGTGGCGACGAAATCTCCGCCATCGACGACCAGGACGCTGTCATCGGCCATTTTTTCTTCTAATTTCTCGAAGAAGAGAATGGGATTGACGCATTCCAACTTCTCTTTGCCCATGGCGTGGATGTCGGCGTCGCGCTGGTCCTCTCTCTCTTGGAGGGAGTTAAACCAGAGCTTGCGATCTGAGGGCTGTCCCATTCGGAACGATAATTCTCGAATGAACTCGCCGGGGTGCATGGGGAGTGGCAGGTCTGGCTTTCGGTTCTTAGTCAGGTCTTCGGCGCTCAAATTTGCGGCGATAACCTCGGTGTTGGAGCCAAAGGAGCGTCCGTAGCCGAGGCGAAAATCAAAGGGAAATCCGCAGATGATGGCCAGGTCGGCAGCGCGGGTCGCTTTGGAGCGCTTGTGGCGAAATTGAAGCTCGCTGTGTTGGCCGAGCAGCCCTCGGGCGCCACCTGCGAGGAAGGTGGGAATCCCAAGTTTTTTGATGGCCAGGGCGACGCTCTTGGCTTCATCGGGCGTGTAGTTGACCAGAGCCTGAGAGCCCACGACCAACACCGGGCGCTCGGCGTGGACGAGACGATCGGCGGCCTGGTCGATGAGGGGAGCGAGGTCATCGGTGGAGAGGCTCGGTAGCGACGGCATATTATAGCGAAGCGGGTTAGCTGGAGCCTTAAATTGGCGCATCAGGTGGGCTCGTAGATAAAACTTTAAGGCGTGAGCGCCGAGCCCGTTGGCATCTTCTACGCCGCTTTCCTTCATAAACCATTCTCGTACGACTTCTTCGGGATAGAGCAGGTCTACGGGTACTTCGATAAATACGGGCCCCGGGGTACCCTCGGTGGCAATGTGCAGACCGTGTTCGATGGCCGGCCCGAGCTCTTTGACCACCGAAAGGGAGGTGGCCCATTTGGTTACTGTCTTCATCAGGCTTATCTGGTCGATATCCTGAAGCGAGCCCCGACCTTTGAGAACGGTGGCGGTGGCGCCGCCCAGAATGAGAATCGGAGACTGTGCCATCTGGGCGTTTTTGACGGCGGTCACCGTATTGGTGACGCCGGGTCCGGCGGTGACTGCAGCCACGCCAGGGATGCCGGTAAGCCGCGCAACGGCATCGGCAGCGAAGACAGCGCTGACCTCATCGCGGACGTCACAGACGTTGATGTCGTGGGAGCGGGCGCCGGTCAAAATTGGTGAGATATGGCCGCCACAGAGGGTGAAGATATGCTGGATGCCGTGTTGGGCGAGTACCTCGGCGATGATGTCGCCGCCGTGTTTCTGAATTGCCATAAGAAATCCTCTACAAAAAAGCGATGGAACGCTGGGAGCTATTTGTTGGGAGGGCAACTTTGTACAGAAAGCGGAGTATTGTCCAGTCCACTTCCGTTTGCAGCGTGATCATTGGCAGTAGGAGCGAGGACGTCCTCGTCCGCATAAGATAAAAGGCGCTTTTTGTTCAATGCGGACGGGGACGTCCGCGCTCCTACTGCAATTTGAAGGTTATGAAGCGTTCACCGAATCTTATCGAGGCCGGCCAGATCGCGAGTCATATTCTTCTGGTGAGCTTCGTTGGTGCCGCCGCCAATCTCCAGCAATTTGGCATCTCGCCATAAGCGTTCGACGACGTACTCCGAGACGTAGCCGTAGCCGCCGAGAACCTGAATGGCGCGGTCGGCCACGTTTTTGCCCATGGTGGAGCAATAGAGTTTGACGCCGTCGGAGTCGACCCGGTTTCCAAAGGCGGAGAGATCCAGGTTGGAGGCCACGTTATAGACGTAGCTTCGGCCGGCCATAAATTCAGCGTAGCTCTCGGAGATATGGCGTTGAATTTGTCCGAAGCGGTTGATGGATTTTCCAAACGCCTTTCGCTCGGAGGCGTAATTATTCATGATCTCTACGCATCGTCGGGCGATTCCCAGGCTCATAGCAGCCAGCGTAACTCGTTCGATGGCGAGGTTTCGCATCATCGATTTTACGGCGCTTCCCGAGGTGCCGACGAGGTTCTTCGATGGGACTCGTACATCCTCCAGGACCAGTTCTGCCGTGGTAGAAGCGCGCATTCCGAGCTTGCCGTGGAGCTTTTGTCCGAGGCTAAATCCCTCCATTCCTTTTTCGACCAGAAAGAGGGAGATTTCGCGCTGAGAGCGGTCCTTCTCCTTGGCGTAGACCAGAAAGATATCGCCCATCTCATTGTCGGAGATGGCCCCATTTGTGATCCACATCTTCTGGCCGTTTAAGATGAAGTCGTCACCGTCGCTGGTGGCCACGGTGCTCATCCCCAAAACATCGGTCCCGGCGCCGGGCTCGCTCATGCACATCCCGCCGACGAGCTTTCCGGAGCAGGAGCCTGGCAAAAAGCGCTGATTTTGCTCGTCGTTTCCGTTGACTGCCAGGTTGTTAACGAAAAGCATGGAGTGGGCCAGGTAGGCCAGACAAAAGCCGGGGTCCACTGCCGCCAACTCTTCGTGTACGATCACCGCTGCCGTAGCATCCATCCCGGAGCCGCCGTACTCCGGAGGCGCTGTGACTCCCAACAACCCCAACTCCCCGAGTTTTCTAAATAGTTTCAGGTTGAATTGCTCGGTCCGATCGTATTCTTCGGCCTGGGGCTCGAGCTCTTTTTCGGCAAAGGAGCGAACCATCTCGCGCAATACCTGGTGTTCTTCGGTGGGGTTAAACAGATCAGTCATCGCTAGTTCTCCGACGTCCGGGAAGTGAACAAACATTCGTAGCAGGCAGTGTAGCAATGGGTATGGTTTCTCGTACATTCCCAATTTGGAGGAAGCGAGGGGAAAAGAGAGAAGAGGAGAAGGGCACGGGCAATCGCCAAGACGTGGAGGACCGCCAAGGCGCGGAGGAAGGGCAAGGGTGAGGGGATCTTTAGGTGGGCTACGACACGAAGGCCAGGGCGTCCTGTAGCGTGCGGGAGTTGGCGCCATCTTTGTGGGCCTCCTCGCTTAAGTGGCGGCGCCAGCGTCCGGCGCCTTGCTGTCCGCTGAAGAGGTGCAGAAGATGGCGAGTGATGTAGTTTAGCTTGTGGCCTCGCTCTCTGGTCCAATAGTCGGCGTAGTCAAAGAGGTTTTCAATTACCTTGTGGCGACTGGGTACGGGAGTTTCATCGCCGTAGAAGCGGCGGTCGACGTCGGCGAAGAGGTAGGGATCCTCGTAGGCGGCCCGGCCGATCATCACGGCGTCGACATGCTCCAGGTGGTGAGCTGCTTCGTCGAGGCAGGTGATGCCGCCGTTGGTCTCGACTATCAGATGAGGGCGGGCTTGCTTTAAGCGGTGAACTTCGGGGTGTCGAAGGGGTGGAATATCGCGATTTTCGGCGGGGCTGAGACCCTGAAGCCAGGCTTTTCGGGCGTGAACGGTGAACCGTTTGCAGCCGGTCTTAGAGACGATATCGACGAAGTTGAGCATATCCTCGTAGCGGTCGATGTCGTCGACGCCAATGCGGTGCTTGACGGTGACCTCGATATCCACGGCATCTTGCATCGCCTCGACCACGCGAGCGACCTCGTCGGGGGTTTTCATCAAGCAGGCTCCGAAGCGCCCCTTTTTTACGCGATTGCTGGGGCAACCCACGTTGAGATTGACCTCGTCGTAGCCCATGTCCTCGGCGATGCGAGCGCACTCGGTTAACTCCGTCGGGTCGGCACCGCCCAGTTGAAGGGCGATGGGATGTTCACACTCATCAAAACCAATGATCCGCTCCGGATCGTGGTTCAAGATCGCCTGAGTGTTGACCATCTCGGTGTACAGGAGAGTTCGCCTGGTGATCTGACGAAGAAAGAACCGAAAGTGGCGGTCGGTCCTCTTCATCATGGGAGCAAGGCTGATGGGATGTTCGAATGTTTCGGTCATGATTCGGAAGCTGTCGCGCTATCGGGCATCATCGTAGAAACGGTCAAGAAGAGCACCGCAATCCACAGAAATTGAGCGAAGAGAAGGTGGATAATCTGAATCCAACCGGGGGCGGCGAGCAAGATGTTGAAGACGCCGATGAGCGTCTGAGTGATGACCAGGGCCAGGGTGATGCCCGCCCACAGGTCAACCCGGGGATGGACATCGCGAAGCCGAATGAACCAGGTGATGACCATCAGGTAGAGAGCGGCGACGATGGCGATGACAGGGTGAAAGATGCGCAGTCGAACCAGGAAGTGATTCGCTGGCGATAGATCGTCACGAACCCGTTGGAAGAGCCCCTCTCCGATCGTGGGGTCGACGGGAAAGAGTGTATCTCCAAGCGCGGTGACGGCGCCGGACATGCTGGTGGCGATGAGTCCGGCCATTCCCACATAGAGCAGCCATTTTAGGGCACCTCCCCGTTGGAATTGTGGCATCTTCTTACCCGTTGACCACCATGCCACCAGGGCCGCCGAGCCTGTGAGAAAGAGGGTGTTTACAAGGTGGATTGCGATCACGACCGAGCGGGCAACGGAGTCGTCGTCGGCTACCAATTCCGCGAGAACAATCCCCGCTCCAATCGCCGATTCGAAGAGGATGAATATCAACGACACGATGCTCGCCCAGAATACGGGGTGTTTCCCAAACCGCTTATAGGCCCATCCAATGAGCGGAAGCACCATGATTCCAAGCAGCCCACTGGTCAGCCGATGGGTATATTCAATCATGGTCTGCGTGCTCGGATCCCGGGGGATAACGTCCCCGTGACAGGTCGGCCAATGGGATCCGCAACCAGCTCCCGAACCGGTGATCCGGACCCAGGCGCCAAATAGGATGACGGCGAGCAAATAGAATAGAAAGAGCCAGGCGTACGTGGTGAAGGCTTTGCTTGGCCCGGGTGGTTTTTGTGCCATGTTTTGTTCCGAAAACATCGTTGACCGTTGCGTGCTCTTTACCTCTTGCGCGAGCAGCACCCGTTACGGATAGAGAAGTTTTCTAATTATTTCAATACTCTGAGCGCTCCAGAATGCTCAAAAGCGGCCAGAATACCGGGGCGAATTGTCGCAGCCCATTGTGGCTTGCCGCCTGCAAGGGCCGGTGTTACAAGCCAATTGGTGCAGACCTTCGAGAACAAGAGTAATGATCCCTGAACAGATTTGAGGAACTCATCGTGAAGAACAGTCCCATGATTCAAGCACTACTCGCCGGCCAGGTCGATACGGGCGAAGAAGTTGTCGTAGAAGGGTGGATTCGCACCCGCCGAGACTCGAAAGGAGGATTTTCTTTCTTGAATGTCCACGACGGTTCTTGTTTTGATGCCATTCAGATCGTCGTCGGCGGGGATCTGGAAAATTACGAGAGCGAAGTGCTGAATCTAACGGCGGGATGCTCGGTTCGCATTGTCGGTGAGTTGGTGGAGTCCCGCGGAAAACAGCCCGTGGAGATTCAGGCCAAGAGTGTCGAAGTCCTGGGTTGGGTGGAAGATCCCGATACGTATCCCATGGCTCCCAAACGCCACAGTATGGAGCATCTGAGAGAGCATGCTCATCTGCGTCCCCGAACCAATATCATCGGCGCGATCACTCGAGTGCGCCACACCCTGGCGGCTGCGATCCATCGCTACTTCGATGAGGAAGGGTTTTATTGGATCAATACGCCGATCATCACGGCTTCCGATGCCGAAGGGGCAGGGGAATTGTTCCGAGTCTCGACCCTGGATTTGATGAATCTTCCCAAGACTGACGGAGGGGCGATCGACTTCTCCGAGGACTTTTTCGGGAAGGAAGCGTTTCTCACGGTATCCGGGCAGCTCAACGTTGAAGCCTATTGCCTGGCCATGAGCAAAGTCTACACCTTTGGCCCGACCTTTCGAGCCGAGAACTCCAACACCTCCCGTCACCTGGCCGAATTCTGGATGGTAGAGCCGGAGATAGCCTTCGCCGACTTGAACGATACCGCGGATCTGGCTGAAGATTTCTTAAAGTATATCTTTCAGGATTTGCTCGATAAACGGGGCGACGATATGAGCTTTTTCAATAAATTCGTCGACAAGGGCTGTATCGAGCGCCTGGAGACGTTTATCGAATCGTCGTTCGAGCGAATGGACTATAGTACTGCGATTGAGATTCTGGAGAAAGAAGCTCCGAAGCAAGACTTCGAGTTTCCCGTCTCCTGGGGCGTCGATCTGCAGTCCGAGCACGAGCGATTTCTGGCCGAAAAGCATGTGGGCCGGCCCGTAGTGGTGATGAACTATCCCCGGGATATCAAGGCGTTTTATATGAGGGCCAACGACGACGGAAAGACCGTCGCCGCGATGGACGTTCTGGCTCCCGGAATCGGAGAGATCATCGGCGGTGCGCAACGAGAAGAGCGTCTCGATGTGCTCGACGAGCGGCTCGCCGAAACGGAGCTTCCGAAAGAGGAATACGCCTGGTATCGAGATCTGCGACGCTACGGCACCGTACCTCACGCCGGATTCGGCCTCGGATTTGAGCGAACCATCGCCTACGCCACGGGGATCGAAAATATTCGGGAAGCCATTCCCTTTCCCCGAACCCGTCGAAACGCTGAATTTTAAGTTCAGGTCAACTCGCCGAGGAGAGCCTCGATATTGGGGGAGGACAGGCCTCGCTCGGCGCGCTGCTCGATATAATTCGACAGAAATTGGCGAGTCTGGGCGCCCACTTTTGTAAAGTGAACCTTGAGGTATGTCTCAAGATCAAAGGGCGGGACCGACGGTGCTATGACCAACGCGCCGGCCATCAGAGCAGGAGATAGCAGCCGAAGCGGCAAGGGACGCGACTTCTCCAAATAGGCTTCGACCAGAGAGATGGTTTCCTCCTGGCAGGCCTTCAGAAACTTTCGGCGCTCTTTATTCTTTCGCAACTTGGTAAACGACCAGTCTACCGTCTCCAGGACTGCAATGGAGGGCATCAAGACCGCAGTTCCGAACGCAGCTTGGTGTGCCAGGTTGGATACTCGTTTGGATTTCATCCCTCCTTTTTTAAGAAGCTCAAGTATCGGTTGAAGGCGTTCGGCATCCCCCTCAAAAGTCGCCGGAGCCATCGGAGGAAACCAATATGCGGTTCCCGGCTCACATTCAGGGTCAGTGGGCAGGGGAGCGGGGTAGCTGACGGAGGTGATCATGCCGGTGGCGACCTGCTTATCATCTAAGAATCGAGTGATCATTTCTCGATCTTGGAGTCCAGGGGTCAACGAAATCAGAAGGGTATCGCCCAGGGGCTCGGTAAACTCGGCAAGCCAGGATTCGTTGAGGCCTGTAGACGGAATACATAGGATGACAGCGTCATAATCGAGATCTTTGAGACCTTCGGGAGTGGTTCGCACAGCGGATGGGATAAACTCATCGGGTGACTGCAGTCCCTTGCTTCGATCGTAGAGGAGAAAGCCGGAGGCGGCGTCCTCGGCGTACCTGGGGCGGACATAAACGTCCACCGTGGCGCCGGCACGCTGCAAGATAAAACCGTAGAGTTGTCCCACCGAGCCGGCACCAACAATGAGGATTCGCATCTATACCACCTGATCTTGAGACCAATTATTCAGCGGGGAAGTAGGGATCTGGAGCTTGTCGCACAGGGCGAGTAGATCGTCGGCCATCGGGGCTTCAATGTGATTCAGTGGGGCGTCCTCATCGGTGAGGATGGCAAGGGCGTGAAGGGCGTGACGGTGGTGATGGCCGCAGGGAATCGAGTTATATCGGGCCTCACCGACCAGGGGACATCCAATATGCTGGAGATGGACGCGGATCTGATGGGTTCGACCGGTGAGCAACTCCGCCAGAACGAGGCTGTAATTTTCATTGGGTGAGGTGCTTATCTCCCGAACCGCAGTCTGAGCTTCTTTACCCTGAGGATCAACGAAGACCTCGATGAAAGGCGCCGAACTCTTGCGCGAGAGGGGAGCGTCGATGGTCATCGATGACTCGGGGAGACGGCCATGAACCACGGCCACATAAAACTTTCGAATCGATGGGCTGTGCCAGCGTCGCTGCCAGTGGGAGACCAACTTCTTTTTTCGGGTAAAGAGGAGCACCCCCGACGAATCTCGGTCCAGTTGATGAAGGGCCCAGATCATCTCACCGACATAGTCGATGGCGAGATATTGAGCACAATCGGGATCATCGAGGGAGCGCCCGGTGGAAGAGAGACCGGACGGCTTATTCCAGGCGATGATCTCATCGGTTTCGACGAGGATATGGTCTGAAAACGTGGGGAAATTCACTCTTCGTTGGCGAGCGCTTCAGCGACGTCATCGGTGAGCTCAAGGTTGTGGTAGACGTTTTCGATATCATCGTCGTCTTCCAGCACTTCGAGGAGCCGCATATTCTGGCGAACTGTAGCCAGGTCCGGGCTCAGGGTCGTCTCCGAGACTTTGGTGACCTCATCGGACATGAAATCATCAAAGCCCGCCTCTTTGAGGGCTTTGCGCATTGCCAAAAACTCGGTGGGAGTGGTGGTGATGGTGATGACGCCGTCTTCCTGCTCAAAGTCTTCGGCGCCGCTCTCGAGAGCGAGCATCATCAATTCGTCGGCGTCATCGACGAGGTCAGCGGAGATGCTGATGATTCCCTGAGAGTGAAACATCCAGGCTACACAGCCGCTCTCTCCGAGATTGCCGTTATTTTTATCGAAGAGGTGTCGAATCTGGGCGACGGTGCGGTTTTTATTATCGGTGGAGCCTTCCAGAAGAAAGGCGACCCCACCGGGCCCGTAGGCCTCATAGGTGAAGTCCGTGTACGTCACTCCCTCGAGTTGACCGGTGGCCTTAAGGATTGCCCGTTCGATATTATCGTTGGGCATATTGGCATCTTTGGCCTTGT
Source organism: Myxococcales bacterium (assembly GCA_007120615.1). Classification (GTDB taxonomy): domain Bacteria; phylum Myxococcota_A; class Bradymonadia; order Bradymonadales; family Bradymonadaceae; genus SKNI01. The sequence goes on from SKNI01000177.1 coordinate 11,351, forward strand.
CGACGTAGAGGCGAAGCTCGTGATTGGAATCCAGATCTCCTCCGCCGCGTCGGGCCGCGGAAGAGATCTTCTTGCTCAATTTACTGAAGACCTTTCCCCGTTTTTTGTCCTGCCGCGCCTTCTTATGCTTTATATTAGCCCATTTACTATGTCCTGCCATGGTACGGTCCTCGCAAATCCACAAATGGTTATTATCCGGGGGTCATCACAATAGAGACGCTTTTCAGTTCGAGAACATTCCGAATCTCAGCGCAAGAGTGCCTCGATGCGCTCGCGATTCTCCTCGAGCATAAGAGATCGGCGTTGGGTCCGGGAATCTTCCAACGACTCCCACAGGAGCAATTGCTGGCTTCTGGCTTCGTCTTCTTCGCAGATCTCTCGAATCGATTCGTTGGTCTCTTCAACCAGGGCTTCGGCGGCGTCGAAGTTCGCGTCATCTTCATATTCCTGCAGTTGGGCTTCGATGGTCATAAGTTCACCGTCGCGACAGGCTTCGAAGTCAGCCCACACCTGGGAGAACGCCTGGATGTTGTCCTGTTCGTCGTCAGCAGAGCGCTTGATGGCTTCATCCAGCGTCAGATGCGGATTTCGAGGCGTTCGGGGAAGATTAATCTCGTCGAGGTCTTCTGCAGGTATGAGAACATCGCGGGAGACCGAGAAAATCAAACCGTCGACGGTGAGGACATGGGTCTCATCGATGAGCAGGACCACTTCGCCAGCCTGAGGTAGATCAACTGTGACGTCTTCTACCCGGTACTCGGCTGGTTCAACCTCTTCGGGTTCAGCTTGCTCGTCGGGCTCTTCTTCGACGGGTTCGGCCTCTTCAGCGACTCCTTCCTGGGGCTCATAGGCTCGAGCATTTTCGGGGTTCTGAGCGATACCGACGAGAAGTTCATCGGGAGCTCTGGTGAAAATTTGTGCCCGTAGGCCGTCGTCCTGCCAGATATTTTCGGCGGTGACGAAGGGGAAGTGCTTGCGCAATTCACGGGCGTGAACCGGCATTCCTTCCGAAGGGGTGGTCGCCAGAAAGCTGGCCGCTCCCGTCGCCGAGGAGTCCCGGACGACGAGGCCGATATTTTCGGGGGGGGCATCTTCGTCCACACCGAGGCGGACGAAGTAGGTGCCGGGCTCCAATTCCAGGTTGGAGCTCTGTGATGAGAGGCATCGGGTCGGAATATCCCGCCGATTCTCGGGGATCGGACCGATGAGGTTAACGGTGGTCTCTTTATCGCTCAGCGCCGATAGGTCGATGGTGGTGGTCTCCTCGGCGATGATCCGAAGCGACGGGCGAAGTGGAAAGGTCGCCTCTTCTGCGGAGCAAGTCGCGTCACCGTGGCGAGTGCTGCGAGAAGAAAATCGGGAGCTCTTAGTATCCACCACAACATGTCCCGGCTCTTCCATGGTATCTTTGATCTCGACGGTGGGTATCTCTTCGTCATTGAGCCAGGGCAGGGTGACGGGACGTTCAAAGTCCTCAAAGGTCAGATCGTAGGTGAAGTTCTTATTGCGCTCGGTGGTCCCCACATAGACCCGGTAGGTTCCCGGTCGCCAGTCCCGGACCGCGATGACGGGACCGCCGCTTGCAACTTCGCATCGAATATTTCCGGCAGGTTCAACGATTACCAATACTTCGGCATCTCCGTGTGCGGAGAAGCGAGCATCGGAGAGCTCCTCATCGGCGACCACGGTCATCGCCACCTGGCGAGCGAGATAGCCTTCGCAGTGATTCCCGGCGGCCGGATGATAGCGAGAGATCAGCCGGTCCGAACGAGTAGAGATTCCCTCCAATCCCGTGGGATTGGGGACTCGTTCATCAGAGAGATTGACCACACCACCGGCTCGACTCGCCATCAATGTCTCTTCTGACGGATCGGCCTGACGAATCGCATGAGGGTTGACATGGCAGGCTGTCACCATGGCCGCACAAAATAGAATCGACAGGGGGTAGAGATGGAATTTCATGTCCGACTACTCTCGATAAGGGAAGTTTTGCTTTGGTCAGGCCATCAAAAACCACTGAATTTTCTGGTTTTTTGAAGCCATGTAAATTGAGCCATCAGTGCAGAATTTTTAGTGGACTTGGGAGCAGGTGTCAACGTCGTGGCAGAGGTCCGGTGAGGGAAGTTCAATCTCATCTTGAGGGGGCGGTATCGGGGAATGAATTTCCCTGGTGTCCTCCGGGTCGGTGGTTCATAATCGGCAGCGGTGAACTCAACCAGGATCGACGGAGTCATGATGAACAGCGAGGTACACGAGCCATTTTTGGTGGGAATCACTGCTGGATGGCTTCATCCGAGTGCAGATCGAGCCCTCTATAATGGGCGATGCTTACTCTACGTGGAGCGGTCGATGGGGGAGTGGTTCTTGAAGTCGGGGGGCTGTATCCCGGTGATGATTCCGGGAGCCCGGCCGGGAGTTGATGTCGCCGTGAGTGCCAGGGCTTTCGCAAAAAAGATCGACGGTCTCGTTCTCCAGGGAGGAGTCGATATGGCCCCCGAGAGTTACGGGCAGGCGCCACTTCGTCCGGAGTGGTCCGGCGATCGGATCCGCGATCGCTACGAGCTCGATCTTCTGGAGGCTTGTCTGGCCCTGGATCGGCCGATCCTCGCTATCTGCAGGGGGCATCAGGTGCTGAACGTGGGGCTGGGAGGCACTCTTTTGCAGGATATCTCCTCTCAAAAAATTGGAGCATTGAATCATAGGGACTCAGAGAGTTACCATGAGAATATCCAC
>SKNI01000240.1 GCA_007120615.1 Myxococcales bacterium
CGGAGAGCGCTTCACAGGCCTGAACAATGATATCTACGGCCAGTTCCGGCTTGAGCCGATGACCCTCTATCAGGCTTCCCAACTCCGTCCCGTTGATAAACTCCATCACCAGGTAGAGCACGTCTTTGTCGACATCCTGACCAAAATCGATGAGCCGCACGATATTGGGATGGGAGAATTGCGAGATCACCTGGGCTTCCCGAAAGAAGCGCTTCACAAGAAGGGCCTGATCGGTCAACTCGGCGCGCAGGACTTTGATCGCTACTTCCCGTCCCACGGAGAGTTGCTTTCCGGCGTAGACCTTTCCCATTCCCCCTTCACCGAGGATCTTTTCCACAGAGAAGCGCCCGTCGATCTCCTGGCCGAGCAGAGGATCGTCTAGCGTTGGCCGCATGTGGATGGTGCGAAGGCGAGTTCCATCTTCTGGACAATACTCCTGTTCTTCGCCATATTCTTCACCACATTTCGGGCAGATCCGCTCGCTGGTTCGCTCTCTCCTCATAGGATAGTCTTCGCTGTTTATTTGGGATTCCGAAATTCCTTGTCGCGACATTAGTGCACCATCTTGGCGTCTTTTACCCTCTCGGTCAAGATCATCGATCTGACCCATGCCACGTCTCATTATTGATACCTTTCATGTAAAGAGATTTATGATCGCTGATAAGCTGGAATCCTGGAGTTGGTGGAGCACCAAATTGGCGACGGCGCTCCTCTGTTTACTTGTTCCACTCTGTATTTTTGCCGCTTTGATCGCCATGAACCCGGTGGCCAGAGGCCCCGATAGCGCAGTCGGCGACCCCCAGATCTTAGGGACCTACGGCTGGATTGTCGTTCCCGTCCTCTTTTATGTAGCGACATTGTGGGGATTTATCTGGCATCAATGGCGAAAGAGATATCTCCGCTTTCGAACGCGCAAGAACGAGATCGCAAACTCTGGGCCCAACGATGAATCTGCGCTGCCCTGGCGCCTGGTCGACTATGGATCCTGGATCACTCCTCCTATCGTCGTGGCTTTGATCTTTATCCAGGGAGAGTTCTTCTGGTTTCCCATGGCTCTCTTCTGGCTGCTCCTCTGTTTTATTGGAGTTTTCGCCTCCAGGTACGGACTGGCGGGCTATATCGCGATCGTCGCCCTGCTGCAATTTCCCGTGGTATTTTTTACGGTGGCCATCGGGTTTTCTCCGGCCACCGGGTTTGAAGCAATAAAGTACCTGGCAGCGATGACCTTCTCGGTGGGAATTTTTGCCGGGGGCCTCTATTTTGTGTTCGACGGCTTCGACAGGGAGATTCCCCCACATTCAGAGGCCACCCGACCGCCGGATTCCTACTAACCAGAAGACTTTCTCAATGCCGGGTCAATAATTGCCCCAGATTCTCCACCGCCAGATCGGCGCCGGCATCCAGAAGGGATCGCTGCTCTCCGGAGTTCGTCGAAACCCCGATCACCAGCCCAAATCCCCCGGAGCGGCCGGCCTGGACTCCGGACTCCGCATCCTCGATCACCACTGCCCGTTTAGGGTCTACACCCAGGCGCCCGGCGGCTTCGGCGAAGAGGTCCGGCGCCGGCTTTCCTTTCAGATCCATCTCCTGGAGCGTATTTCCATCGACTCGCACGTCGAAGAAAGACTCCAGATCGAGGATCTCCAGGACCCTCTTTGCGTTCTTACTCGACGACACCAGGGCGGTCTTCATCCCCTTTCGAAGCAACTGGCGGACCAGATCGACGGACTCCTCAAAGACTTCGATCTCGCCGGCCTCCAGATAGTTCTGGTAGCGCCGGTTTTTCTTTCTGGCCAGGCTGTGAATGGTTTCGCTCTCTTTGGTTCCTCGCTGGGGGCTCTCCTCGCCCCGCGGCAATGGAATCGAGCGAGACTCCAGAAAACTCTCAATCCCTTCTATCCGGGACTTCCCGTCCACGTAGCGTCGATAATCCTCGGTGGTGAAGGGCGTAAAATCTCGGCCCTGAAGGGTGCGAAGAAAATTGTCGAACGTTTCCTTCCAGGCCGCAAAATGGGCTCTCGCCGTGTCCGTGATCACCCCGTCGAGGTCGAAGATCACCGCGTCAAAGTCTTCGCTCGACAGGATATTTCCGCCTGAAATCAATTCTTCCTGCCCCGGTCTCTCCGCTCGTTCAACCACTGCGTACCTCCGTCTGGAAAGTGCTCGATGGTCCAAAGGTGGACGCATCCCGACGACGGTCAATCCCACGCGGCGGCGAAGAAGGAGACAAAATTTGTAAATTGTGTTTGAATATTATCTGCCGGAGAGCGGTCCAAGTGGATGAATAACGAATTCAACTGGTAAGGAGCTGGTAATGAAGACTCGACTTTCAACATTCATCCCATTCGCCCTGGCACTCTTGCTGTGTATCCCCGCAACTCAGATGACTTCCATCGGAGAAGCGGACGCCAGAGACGGCGCCAGTGAACCCAGCCTTCCCGGCTCCGAGCGCGATACAAATCATCGAGATACGCGAACCACCACGGTGCGCCGCACCCGCGACACCGGCGACGGTGACGGTGACGGCGATGGTGATGGCGACTCCGAAGAGAGCCGCGACACCCTCCAGCGGTCCGATCGACCGGTAGTTGTTCCCCAACGCCCGATCCAGCGCGACCCCCGTCAACAGGACACCACCGAGAGTCAGCGCGAGACCGAGCAGCGAACCTCTCGGCCCGCTCCCACTCCGCAGCGTCCCGTTCAGCGCGACCCCGCTCCCCGAGATCAGCCCCAGGAGTCCCAGCGCGAGACCGAGCAGCGTACCTCCCGACCCGCTCCCACTCCGCAGCGTCCGGTTCAGCGCGATCCCGTTCCCCGAGATCAGCCCCAGGAGTCCCAGCGCGAGACCGAGCAGCGTACCTCTCGGCCCGCTCCCACTCCTCAACGTCCCGTGGAGCGCGATACCGAGCAGCGAGGTCAATCCGAAGACCGCCGCCGGGATACCGAGCAGCGTACCTCTCGACCCACCCCTCAGCGTCCCGTGGAGCGCGATCCCGCTCCCCGAGGTCGATCGGAGGACCGCCGCCGGGATACCGAGCAGCGTACCTCTCGACCCGCTCCGCAGCGCCCGGTCCAGACCGATCCCCAGCCTCGAGACGCGAGTTCCTCAAGCTCTTCTAGTTCCTCAAGCTCTTCTAGTTCTTCGAGCTCTTCCAGTTCCTCGAGCTCTTCTAGTTCCTCAAGCACCTCCACCCACACCGATACTCGAACCGATACTCGAACCGACCGCACACACCGAGATCGCACCACCCGTCGGGACCGAAATCGGGGAACCACCTACACCGACCACGACACCACTCGCAGCGGGCGGCACACCGAGACCCGCACCGATACCCGCAGCCACGCCGCCGGATCCGGCGGTGGTGGAATGGCCCTGGATACCTACTTCACCCTCGGTGTCGGCATGGACGGACTCAACGCTCAGCCGGTGACTCCCACCACTGCCACCGGCACCATCATGAACGGCGGCTTCGGAGTCCGGGGCTCGGTCATCGGCTTTGAGCTGGGAATCAACGGCGGCGGCTACAATTATGACCCCACCTACTCCGGCCTGGATATCTTCATCCTGGGCATGAGCGGCGACATCCGGGTCCAGCCTTCCTTCGGCGCCTTTCAACCCTACGCCATGGTCGGTGGTGGCGCCTATGCCTTTATGAATAATGCCGCCGGCGATAACGCCGGAGGCGGAACCCTTCGCCTGGGCCTCGGTGCCGATCTTCGCATCGATAACTTCGCCTTAAGCGCTCGCTATCTCCACAGCCGCTACGGTCTCGCCGGCGGTGGCGACGGAATCCCCACCAATCCCCGGGCGAATTCCATCGGCATCAACGCTTCATTCTACTTTTAATACTCCCGTGAGGAGGGATGATAAAAGGGTGAGCGCCCCCACAGGGCGCTCACCCTTTTTGATCTCTGATTGATCTCTTAGGGCTCTGATTTCTGAGACTCCAGACGAATCGGCGGCGCCATCTAGTAGTCCTCTTCCGCGGTGGGAAATACAGAGCGCACAAATTCCTCGGGATGCTCAATCTCCACCTC
>SKNI01000420.1 GCA_007120615.1 Myxococcales bacterium
CTGGACGGGACGGAAAAAAAGGACCCCGGCGGGCTTGACCCGCCGGTGAATCAGCCTGTTCGGCTAACGAACGACTGCTACTCCAGAAGACCCCTGCGGGCTCGTCCCGCAGGTGAATAAGCTTGAACGCTAACCCCCTTAAGAGAGCCCGGTGGGCTTGCTCCCGCTCGTGAATCAGCCTGGGGGGCTATCGGCCCAACTCGCCGAACTGCCCCCATGTCATACACTCCGAATGTTCCGATATAATAAGAGGGCTGCCACAGGGCCTCCTGGCGCAGCAGAAAAGCTAGATTATTCATAAAATCCAGAGCGATGCTCTCCGGTGAAGTCTCGATATGGCCACGCACCGCGAGATGCATATGATCGGGCATCACTGAGAGCCGGGAAATGTGATGCTCTTTGTGTTCAGCGACCCTCAACGCCCCGTCTCGTAGAGCTCCCAGTCGCTGGCTGCCTGTGAGGCGAAATCGGTCTCGGATCACCAGGACAAGATGAAGATTATACCAGTATCGCCCGCTGCTGGTCTTCGTCGGCGTGGTGAGGTCTACGGCCTTCTGGACAACGGTAAATTGCTTGAGGAACTCATTGAACCGCGGGTCAGCCAGCGGCTCGTTCACCGCCTGATTTTCGATATAGCGTTCCACCGTATCTGTTTTTGTGGCCCCGACGGTCCGCATGGCGAGTTTGCGACTGAATTTAACCGGCGTCTCGCACTTTCGAAGCGCATGTTGCAGGCGGCCTTTGATGCGTGCCGAAAAGACTATCGGAGCCACCGATGGCTTGACGCTCGCCAAGATATGGACCTCGTCGGATGACCACCGGTGTTCGAGCAGACGGATACCGTCAGTCTCCCACTGCTCCGAGAGGGAAGAAATCAATGCCTCATCGGGTTCTGGAGGCATTGTTGGAGTTGAAGGCCAACCGGTCCAGTTGTAGCGAAGTTGATAGGCTGGTTTGAGGTCCTGAGGAGTGTAAAACGGCTGGAGAGTCATGAGCGGCTCCATCGTCGTCCACCACGACACAGCGAAGCTCAATCAGGCTTCGTCGAGCGGGAAATTGGTAAACTACGCGCTGAACCTAAAATGGTAATTTGTGAAGTCTGGGATGTCCAGCTTTCAAGCTGATTCACCTGCGGGACAAGCCCGCAGGGGTCTTGTGGGCCGGGTGACGTGGGTAGCGGGATCAAGCTGTTCACCTGCGGGACGAGCCCGCAGGGGTCTACAACCCAATGAAAAATCTCACTAATTACTGTTCCGGATCGAGTGGGCGCAGTACAGCTCGGTCGGAGGGGGCGCCGCGAGTTGCCCGAAACGGCCGACTCACCGAGTCCCGCGAGGCCTGATGTCCACCCCAACCCGCGGCCAGTCTACATCTGACTGCGAAGACTCCGCGGCAGGTCCAGGCCGATGACCCGGCCTTCGTAGTCGCGGCCGACCTCCTCGTGTTGCTGAAGATAGAGCCGCACGGCTTCGTGGGCGTCGACTTCCACGATCTCGGTGTCCCGGGCATTGGGAATACGACAGAGGGTGTCGGGATGCTCCCCTTCGCGTTCACAGGCGGTCAGGGTGTAGAGACGGTCGTGCTCGAGGGGCTCTCCGTGAACGAGGATCTCCCGGACGCGCTCTCCGGCGGGGGCCTTGGCTTCGAAGGTAATCGTCATCCCCGAGGGCCTGGGGATCCAGCCGCCGAAGCGTTGGGTTGCGTCTGTAGCAAAGACATTTTCCAGCTCCCGCTCCCAGAAGGCATGGATTTGGGCGCCGGTGACTTTGCCGGTCTTTAATTGGGTGACCACGGGATAGAAATTCCACAGATCGGATTCCCGAATCGGACCGGGGGGAAGGGGGTTGCCGAATCGGAAGCCGTTGGAGAGCGCGATTTCTGTGCCTGTGACATCGCGCAGGGCGTCGGCCAGGAGGTGATCGAGGGTGGTTTCGATGACGTTATGCCGGGCCAGGACCGAGGAGCTATGGCCCACGATTTCGCCCAGTTCTTCCTTGTAGGGAGCGGTGGCTTCGTCGATGAGAGCTCGAATCTCGGGGTCTTCGTCGAAGGCGTCGGCGGTCAATTCGATGAGTTCCCAACTCTTGTCGACGACTTCTCCGTCTTGGACCCAGAGGTCAAGGCGTCCCAGAAAGGAGCCAAAAGCGCCGGGTTCAACGACCCAGGTGCCGGCCTGTGTGAGGGGCTCATAGGTGCGTTCGTGGGTGTCGCTGGAGAGGTGTACGTCGATATCGGGGACGAGGTCTGTAAGTGCTACGGCTTTGGCGAGTCCGATATGAGAGAGGAGCAGGACGACGTCTGCATCGTGGTCGCGGCGGACTTCTTCGATGAGGGCCGGCAACTCTTCGGCGTCGTCATAAGAGAGACCCTTGCTATACGCCGGGGGCTGGCGCTCCGGTACATCGGGATCGGTATATCCGACGACGGCGATGCGGACACCGGCGACGTCCTGGATATGGTAGGGCGGAAAAAGGCGCTCCCCCGATGCCTCGTCGCGCAGGTTGGCAACGAATACGGAATAGTCGAGTTGGGCCATTCGCTCGCGCAGGACATCGGGGCCGTAGCCCACCTCCCAGTTGCCGGGGAGCATGGCGTCAAAGCCCATCGCGTTGAGGACCGGCACCAGAGCTTCGCCCTCGGAGAGAGCGCCCACACCGGAGCCCTGAATGGTGTCTCCCCCGTCGAGGACGAGGACGTCGCCGCCGCGCTCCTCGCGAATCTGATTGATGGCTTCGGTGACCCGGGCAAATCCGCCGGCAATCTCGAGGCGATCTTCGCCGTCGTCGCTCCAGAAAAGCTCTGGATGGGGCTCGATCTGAGCGTGGAGGTCTGCCACGTAGAGAATCGTTACCTGTCGGGCTTCACTGGCATCAGATTCGGGCTCCGACTCGGTGGGGTCGCCTTCGGAGACCGAGGAGGCGGTGGTCGCGCAGGCGGCAACACCGGCGGTAATTGCTGTAGCGATGAGGACGAATAAAACGGTACGAAGGGTTCGCATGGTTCATGATTCCTGGTTGAGTAGAGCCGAAAAGGGTTCTCGACTTGGGTGTACGATTAAGTAGTTATTTAATTGAGGGTCAGAAAAATGGCATAGGTGTACTCTCTTTAGGACGATGGTTTTGGAATGAATCCCTAAGAGTCAGGGAGACTGGAAGTGGTCGGTGAGAAGCCCGGGAGTCAATAATTCGGGTAGAACTTGCGGAGAATCAGGGGCCTCTGGACTGTAGTAGAGATACATCGGCACCCCTCCTTTTTGGTGGATGGCGAGTTCCTCGCGAATCTCTTCGTCAGGGCGGGTCCAGTCGGCTTTGAACATGGCGACGTTTTCGCTTCGAATCGCGTCGACCACCTGACGACTGTTGATGGCGTGACGCTCATTGGCCTTACACGTAATGCACCAGTCGGCCGTGAAGTTTACGAATACCTTTCGTCCCTGCTCGAGCTCGTCGGCGATGGCGTCTTTGTCCCAGGTCTGCCAGTCGATGGGCCCGGAATTGGCCCCGACCTGGCTGGTAGCGGAGTCGTCTTCCAAAGGAAAGGCAAAGTACGTCGCGCCTACCAGGATTGCGAAAATGGAGGCAATGGCGAGCTCTTTGGGGCGGGTCCAGGGCCGAAATTGTACGAGACCATAGATCCAGGCCGAGACGCTGATCGCGGCGAGGAGCACGAGCAGTCGTCCCATAGCATCGACGCCGGCGAGTCGGCCCACCAGCCAGACCAGCCAGATGGCGACGCCCATCAGGATAAAGCCCAGCAATATCTTGAGGTGACTCATCCAGGCGCCGGGGCGCGGCAAAAATCGGGAAGCGCCGGGAATCAATGTCAGGGCGACGAAGGGAAAGGCCAGTCCCAGCCCGAGGACGAAGAAAATCAGCATGATCGTCGGCCCATTGGAGGCCAGGGCAAAGCCCATCGCCGTTCCCAGAAAGGGCGCCGAGCAGGGCGTGGCCAGCACGACCGTGAGAATCCCTTCGGCGAAACTGCGCTTCATTCCCGAGGTTTCATCCGCTTGTTTTACGAGCTTATTGGCGCCCAGCGAGATCTCAAAGAGTCCAAAGGAGTTCAGACCAAAGAGTACGATGACCAATGCCAGCCCGGCCAAAAAGAGCGGCTGTTGAAATTGAAAGCCCCATCCTACCTGGGTTCCGGCGAGTTGCAGTCCTACGACCAGGGCGCCAAGGAGTAGGAGTGATGCGGTGATTCCACCGGTATAGGCGACGCCGTGAGCGAGGATGCGTGACCTGTCTTTATGAGCGAGATCGGCAAAGGAGGCGGCTTTGATGGCCAGGACGGGAAAGACGCAGGGCATCAAATTCAGGATCATCCCGCCCAAAAACGCGAGCAGCAGGACATAAAGAAGATGATGAGCACCCCCCTCGCCGCCGGAGTGGTCCTCTTTCAAAAACGCATCGACGGAGTCCCCTAAAACGGTCTCGATTTGTACCGGCAAGATGGCGTCGTCGCCGGTTTCAAAGCGCAGCACTCCCGCCAGAAGTGGGGCTTCCGTTGCGAGGTCTACAGTGGGGTCGAGGCGCACGAGCCACCCCTTATAGACTCCCGGATGGGGCTCAACCGAGAGTACTTTCGGTTGAAATTCACTCTCCGAGGTCGCGACAAAAGTGTAGGAAAGCGGGTCGTAGAGAAGCTCCATCTCTTCTGCACAGTCGGCGCCTGGCCCCGGGCAGAGAATGACCTCTAAGACACCATGCTCTTCATCGAGAGCGGCGCTGGTTTCGATGCCCAGCGTCTCGGCGTCTTTTGGCAATTGCAGAGAGTACCTATCAAAAAGATCGACCACCTCTTTGGCAGCAGGTTGGGTCTGGGAGCCCACCTGAAGTTGGCGATGAAGGGAGTGTTCCCCGGGCAGGCAGGCTCCGTGGCAGGCCAGATATTGAACTTCGGCGCTGATTTCAACGGTGTCGCTGACCTCTTCACCGACGAGGACCTCGCTGTAGAGGACGACCTGACTGTCATACCCAAAGGTGATGAGCCGGCCGTCGTCCTCGAGGTAAACGCCGGGTGCGGCCCATTGCAGGGGGCCAAATTCAAGGCCCTCACCATGCCATTCGATTTCAGTGGGGAGGCCGGCATCACCGGGGTTCTCCCAGTAGATATGCCAGTCCACATCGAGGTCGAAGAGGATGCCCACGCGGAATCGATCGCCCCGTTGGACCTCGGCGTGATCGATGAGCAGGGTCACTTCTACGTGGGCATCGCCATTTTGAAGCGCTCCTGCACCCTTCGCCGAATCGGGCACCTCAGTAGCGGCAGCGATGACGGTGGAAAAGAAAACCGTAACGAATAGAAAAAACGACAGCGCACGACGGATTCTCATGGTTCACCGCCTGCTCGTTCCAGGGAGCGGCCACTGACCTGCCACTCCAGGACCCCTTCTCGAATTCGTCGAGCGTCCAGTCCGCGTTGGCGCATCTTCTCGACGCTTTTGATCGCGGCAACGCAGTAAGGACCGCGGCAATAGGCAATGATGCTGCGATCGGAGGGCAACTCCTCCATCCGCACTTCGAGTTCGTGGGCGGGAATGGAGCGGGCATGAGGAAGATGTCCGGCCTCATATGCCTGGGCAAATCGAAGATCCAGAAGCGTAACCTCTCCTGATTTCGCTTTCTCGATCAACTCTTCGCCATCGAGAATCGAGAGAGTATGAGGCTCGTCGGCATATTGATGCATAAGCTCTCGAACCTCGGGGAGCTCGTTGAGTCCGGTATCTCGCAGGGCCTGCCACAGGCGAAGCGCGCTGTCGTTGGCGATGCTATAAAAGGCGCGCTTCCCTTCCTTTCGACGGACCACCAGATGAGCCTGACGCAGCACCTTGAGATGGGTGCTGGTATTGGGCGTGCTCTGGCCAAGGCGGGCCGCCAGTTCATCGACGGGCAACTCCGACTGAGCCAGGATATTGAGGATACGCAGCCGGTGAGGCGTGGAGAGCGCTTTTCCGATGCGCGCGAACGCATCGTAGAGCGAGGAGGGGAGGTCTTCGATGGCCATTGGGAAGTCCGTTGGAGTAAAAGAAGCTCGACAGATATTCGATTAAGCATCTGTTGAATTGTATAATGGTAAAAAGCTCTCCGTCAATTCCCAAAAACTCTTGATGGGACTATTTGGGTGGGCGACTTTGGTGGGCGAACTCGGCTCCCCTTGCCTGTTTCTTAAGGCAATTCCTTAAGGCAATTCCTTAAGGCAAGAGGGAGCCGGCCGAATTACTCCATGCGGGTCTTTAACCGATTCAGCACAAAGTCAGCTACACAGTGGCCCTGGGGAACGCCGTGGTCGATTCCCATGGGATAGTGAATGCCGCCGTAGAGACGGGAGAGGGCCGATTCCTGAGCGGCGTGGTGGAAGTGGTCGAAGTGGCGCGTGCCCATCTCCCGGCCTTCGTGGAAGCGGTTCTCAAAGGAGACCTCCCCGAGCAATTCGGTGAGGATTGTTGCCGAGGCGCCGGAGACGTTGGAGTGGCCCGAGGTATATTCGGGAAACGGCGGAGTGGCGATGATGGTCTCCCACTGCGGGTCGATGTGGTTCTGAATATAGGAGACCGGGCGGATGAGGTAGGAGCGGTATTTCTCGTCCCAGCAGGAGATAAAGGAGTCCGCGGCGGCCACGCCTAAGAGGGCGAAGAGCTCGGCGGTGTCGGCCAGGTTCATCTGGAGATCTTCGACCATCTGGGCGGCGATGCCCATCCAGTGGCCCGGCGGGGTGGGGGTCTCACCGGGATTGTCGGCCCAGAACTGCGCGATGTGGCGCTCATCTTCGGTGGCCTCTTCGGCGGCCAGCCATACGGCGAAGGCCTCCTGGTAAAAGGTGGAGCCCGGTTCGGTGGAGAACGCGGCCGGAGGTGGCGGCTTGCAGGCATCGGCCTCTGGCATGGCGAAGGTTCGAAGGTCTCCCCAATAGGGCTCCAGGGGCTGTTGACCGGCGACGGTGGGGACCCAGATATGGCTTCCGGTGGGCGGGACGAATTCCTTCTCGTTCCGGGTATAATATCCGTCGTTTTTGGCCCAGGAGTCGATCACCTCGGCCAGCAAAACGCCGCGGTTGACGGAGCGGTTGACGGTAGCGTCGTCGACCCCTTGCTCGCGGCGTTTTTCGATGCGGTCTTCGGCGAAGTCACGCAGGACCTGACGGCTCTCGGCGTCGCCAAAGAGGGTCGGCGTCAGGTGACCCAGGGCTCCGTGGAGGACACTGGCGAAGTCATAGGCTTCGCCGTTGAGGGGCGGCATGAGATCGAGGTCATTGAGTTGACCGCCTAAGGACTGGTGATCTTCCATTCCGTCCACCACAGCCTCATAGGTCAGCACGCCGGTATAGGCCAGGGTTCGAGCGGCCACCGGCGGAGAATAGGAGTCGGTCTGGATGCGAGTTAAGATAATCTCCATCCAGGCTCGGGCCTCTTCGCCGTCGAATTCGTGGGTGGCCTTGGTATTGACCACCGGCTCGTTGTCGTCGGTGGTGCAGGCAAGCGCGGTCAGGCAGAAAATACATAGGAGCACGTAGCGAAAAAAGGTCGGGACATTTCGATCCATTTCGATCCCCCCTGGGAATTCGAGTAATTTTGGGTGACAGAGCTGAAGGTAAGGACAGCCTCCGAGAGGGCCAGCCGACAGCGAGCCCTTGCCTGTCTGGCGTCAGCGGTTATGGTAAGCGCCGACGTCCGCCGTATATTCACGCAGTTCGAATGATGGAGTTCTTATGCTCGTATTACTCTCCCCCGCCAAATCACTGGACTATGAGACCCCGCCGCAGACCGAGAAATTCAGCACCCCTGAATTTCTCGACGACTCTCAGGAGCTGATCGACATCTTGAAAGAGTACTCCATCGACGACATTCGAGATCTGATGGATGTGAGCGAGAATCTTGCGACTCTCAATGTGGAGCGCTACCAGGAATTCTCCACGCCCTTTACCAGGGACAATGCAAAGCAGGCCCTTCTTGCGTTCGACGGCGATGTATACCGCGATTTTCGACTCGACGATTACGGCGGGGAAGAGTTTGATTTTCTCCAGGACCACGTCCGAATCCTCTCCGGTCTCTACGGGATCTTGAGGCCCCTCGATCTGATGCAACCCTATCGACTGGAGATGGGCACCAGGCTTGCGAATGAGCGCGGCAAAAATCTCTATGAGTTCTGGGGATCGAAGATCACCGAGTCGGTCAACGCCGCCCTCGACGCTCAGGGCGATGATATTTTGTTGAACCTGGCGTCCAATGAATATTTCAAATCGGTGAAGAAAAAAGAGCTCAACGCTCGAATGTTGGACGTTAAATTTATGGATCTTCGCGGTGATAAATATAAGACAATCACCTTTTATTTGAAGCGTCTTCGGGGCACGATGACCGACTTTATGGTCCGAAATCAGATCACCGATCCCGAGGAGTTAAAAGGGTTTACGGAACAGGGTTATTATTTCAGCGACGAGCGATCCTCGAAGGATGAGTTCGTATTTTTGCGCGATGAAAAGCCCTGAACCCGTTGACACCACAGGGAGCAGCGGGCACAACGTAGACCTGTGAGCTACAGAGTTGAGGCTTCGTATAACCTTTATCTTCGTACAATCTTACTTGCGTCGAGGGGCAGATGACTGATCAGATCGCCGAATTGAGCATCAATACCATTCGTACTCTCTCCATGGATGCGGTGCAGCAGGCCAATAGCGGACACCCGGGAGCGCCCATGGGGCTGGCTGCTGCGGCGTATGTGATCTGGCAGAATCATCTGCGCCACAATCCCAAGAATCCGGACTGGATCAACCGCGATCGCTTCGTGCTCTCTAACGGGCACGCGTCGATGCTGCTCTATAGCCTTCTGCATCTGACCGGTTATGAGTCGATGCCCCTGGAGGAGATTAAGAATTTTCGCCAGTGGGGAAGCATGACACCGGGCCACCCGGAAGCCGAGCTTACGCCGGGAGTAGAGACGACCACCGGGCCGCTGGGGCAGGGATTTGCCACCGCCGTGGGAATGGCGCTGGCTGAGGCGCACCTCAACGAAAAATACGACGGGATCATCGATCACTTCACGCTCGGGATCTGCTCCGATGGAGATCTGATGGAAGGGATCTCCCACGAGGCGGCGTCTCTGGCCGGGCACCTGGGTCTTGGAAAGCTGGTCTTTGTCTATGACGACAACGAGATCACCATCGACGGCCGCACGGATATCTCGTTTAGCGAAGATATTGAGAAGCGCTTTGAGGCCTACGGCTGGCAGGTCTTGGACGTGCGCGAGGGAAATGATCTGGAGGCCATCGACGAGGCGATCAAAGCCGGAAAGGCTCAGACCGAGAAGCCCACGCTTATCTGTCTGCGCTCGGTCATCGGATACGGATCGCCCAATAAGGCCGATACCTCCGGGGCTCACGGCGCGCCTCTGGGAGAAGAGGAGATCAAAAAGACCAAAGCCGCCCTGGGCTGGGACTACGAGGAGCCTTTTACGGTGCCATCGGAGGTCAAGGAGCATATGACGGTGTCGGCGGTGAAGATCGGCGACGAGTTGGAGACCGAATGGAAGGCCCGGCTTCAGACCTATAAAAAGGATAGTCCTGACAAGCACGATGAATTGGTTCGCCGAGCCGGAGGCTGGCTTCCCGCCGGTTGGGCCGAGGGAATCCCGGGGTTTGATCCAGACCCCAAGGGCCTGGCGACTCGCGCTTCCAGCGGAAAGGTCGTGGAGAAGCTCTACGAGGTTCTCCCCGAGCTGGTCGGTGGCTCCGCCGATCTGGCGGGCTCTAATAAGACTCTCTTCCCCGAATTCGGCGTGATCTCTCGCGGCGAATACGGCGGGCAGAATGTGCATTTCGGGATTCGCGAACACGCCATGGCAGCCGTCGCAAATGGGCTCTGTCTTCACGGCGGTGTGCGCGGTTTCGGCGCGACATTCCTGGTCTTCGCAGACTATATGCGCCCCGCTCTCAGGCTCGCCGCGCTCATGCATCAGCCCTCGATTATGGTCTTTACTCACGACTCCATTGGGCTCGGCGAGGACGGTCCGACGCATCAGCCGATCGAGCATTTGATGTCGCTGAGGGCGATGCCCAATTATTGGGTGATGCGCCCCGGCGATGCCAACGAGGTTCGAGAATGCTGGCAGATCGCTATCGAGCGAAAAACAGGACCTTCCGGCCTTGTGTTGACCCGTCAGAACGTGCCGACTCTAGAGCGTCGCGGGCTCGGCGGATTCGGTCGGACCATGCAGGGCGCCTATATTCTGGCCGACAATTCGCCAGATGGTACCAATCCCGATGCGATCATCTTGGCCACGGGGAGCGAGTTGACCATCGCCGTGGAAGCCTGGCGAAGTCTCATCGATGGTGATTATACCGTCCGCGTCGTGAGCATGCCCTGCTGGGAGCTCTTCGAGGAGCAGGACGAGGAATATCGAAATAAGATTCTGCCCCCGGAGGTGCGAAACCGAGTGTCCATCGAGGCCGGCGCTACCCTTGGTTGGGAGCGCTGGGTCGGCTTTGACGGGGTCACCATCGGCATCGATCGCTTCGGAGCTTCGGCGCCCTATGAGGTGGTCTACGAAAAACTCGGCATCACCTCCGAGAAGGTAGAAGAAGCGGTCAAAGGATTGATCGACGGCTGAGTTTTTGTGAAACTCTCGGTCTGTGTGACGCGTCTATAGTGTAGTGTAATCCCCGTGAGCGCTGGTCGACCGTATCGACGATCAGCGCTCGCGGTGTTCATAACGGGATGTAGTGGAAGGCGACGCGATGAAGAAACAAAGAGTAGCAATTCTGGGTGGTGGTCCGATCGGAGTGGAGACGGCGGCGCGAGTGGTTCGGGAGGGTCACGAGGTCGCGGTCTACGAAACGGGTACCATCGGAGAGCACGTCCGGAAGTGGGATCACGTTCGGTTTTTTTCCCCCTGGGCGCTCAATCGAAGCGGGTGGGGCAAAGCGCTTCTGGCCGCGCAGGGCGTGGAGTTGGCGCCGGAGGATGAGTTTCCCACGGGCGAAGAATATCGCCGACGCTACCTGGAGCCCCTGCTGGATGCGATCTCCGAGAAGATCGAATTGCATGAAGATACGAAAGTCCTCGGGGTTACCCGAAAAGAGGCCCTGAAAGGCGACTTTATCGGTGACTCCCGGCGCACGAAGGGCCCGTTCTTGATCCGAGTTCAGGGTCCGCAGGGGGTGCGCTTTGATGAGGCCGATATTGTCATCGATGCCACAGGCGTTCTCTCGCAGCCCAACTGGCTGGGACCGGGCGGACTTCCGGCCCTGGGCGAAGAGAAGCTCAACGGGGAGGTGATTCGCCGGATTCCCGACGTCGACGGTGAAGACAAAGGGTTGGCCGGACGCCGAGTATTGGTGGTTGGAAACGGCCACTCCGCCATGACCAGTCTCGACCGATTGACTATTCTCAGAGAGACTCATCCCGATACCGAAGTGGTCTGGGCTTTTCGGCACGACGCCTCGTCTCGAGAAGAGATCGAAAACGACCCGTTGCCCGAACGAGCCCGTCTGGATCGTCTGGGCAACCTGGCCTCCCTAAACCAACTCCCCGGTGTGGAGGCGCTGGCTCATTCGATGGTCCGAGCAATCCAGACAAAGAATGACCGACTGGAGGTGATCCTGGAGCGTCCCGAAGGAATGGAGACGGTTACCGTCGATCGAGTGGTGTCCAACGTGGGTTATCGACCGGACACTTCGCTGACCCGAGAACTTCAGGTCCACCTCTGCTACGCCTCCGACGGTCCCATGAAGCTGGCCGCCAGTTTGATGGGGGCAGACAGCGCCGATTGCCTGGATCAGGAAGCGGGCGGGGCCGACACTCTGGCCAATCCGGAGCCCGATTTCTATGTCCTCGGAGCCAAAAGCTACGGTCGAAACTCCAACTTCTTGTTGAAGGTGGGCTTCGGGCAGATCGAGGCGATGATGGAGTTATGGTCGTAGGGACGTCGGCGCTTCTTAAAAGCGAAAGCCCCAATTCAGGGTGGCGCCGCTGACTTCGGTAGACGGCGAAAGAGAAGCGGCATCCAGGGAGGGCGTGTGAACGGGCCGAATCGATAGCGGTCTCTGAGCCCGAAGGCTGCGATTTCGTCCAATATGGTATCCGCCGACCGTGCCGGCAGTAATGGTGGTCAGGGCTGCTCCGGCGGCCACAGGGCCTGGCAAAAACTCGGCGACCACATTGCCCACCAGGAGGGCCCCGAGGCTACCGACGATGGAGCCGCCCAGGGTCCACAAAAAATGGGAATCTTGATTCATCAGGACTGCGGTGGTGTTGGCCAGTGCGGCGGCGGCCAAGGGAGTGGCAACCAGTAGACCTGCTCCGACGAGGGCCAGGGGCTCGTCCCCGCCGAAGGCGCCGGTGAATAGAAGGACAAACCCTCCCACAATCCAGAGGCCCGTTCCTGCGGCGGTGGTCAGTGATTGGACCAGGACTACTGGTGCCATTGAGGGTCCGTCGTCATAGGTGAAGGTCACGTCGTCTGAGCTTCGTGTCTCGAAAGACTGCGGCGTGGTCTCCTTGTGCGTCTCTTCGCCCCATGTCGGGATTGTTTCGTCGGCGAAAGCCGTCCCCGGGGCCAGACCAATCGCTACAAGTGCCAGGAGGCAGAAGATGATCGGCAGCAAGGGACGAAAAACGATGGGATTCATAAAAACAGCTCGAATTTTCAGAAGAAATAACAGGATTAGATAAAACGAAGCGAGAAACCCGTCTCGTAATATAGATGTCATAACCAATGAGTTTTCTTCCTTTAAAGGTCGCGAAAAGTCAATGTCTCTAGCGGTCGTGGGTATGATCGGATCCAGTCGGTATTATTGAAGTTTCTCATGCCTTTACGGGGCGACGCAGCCACCTGCGTAGCCCAGCTCCCGCCCAACCCCCAGGCTTGCCTGGGGGATCAGACCGACGCGAACCCACAGCGCGCCAACCCAACGACCACGTCGGAGGCACCCGCCGGAATTTGAAACAGGCCTCTGACGCCTTCAAAAGGGAATTTCACGTTGAAACGACCCTCCGACGGCTTCGCCGGTCCTCTTCGGTCCCAGAGATGCTTCGGTAAGCGGTCCTCACGCTTCCGGCGGGTACAATGGTGCTTCGGTAGGTGAACGTTACGCTCCGGACCAGAGTAGCGATCCTTCCGATCGCTTCGCCAGTGGTCTTAGCGGTAGGGTATTGCTGGCGAAGGCGTCGTCAGGTGTGGTCCAGCTTTGGGGGGATGCTCCGACGTGGTCGGAAGAATGGCGCGCCTGAAATGAAGGTCGACGACCACGTACCGAAGCATCATTGCACCGGTCCGAAGGTCGACGACGTGATAGGCAAGCATCTCTGGGTCGGCGAAAGGTCGGCGAAGACCCCGGGAGGTATCTCTTAGCCAGGCGGAAGGTCGACGACCGCTTCGGCAAGCATATCCGAGATCCCCTGGAGGTCGACGTAGGCTTCAGCGAGCATGTCGGAGTCGGTGGAGGGTCGACGACCGCTTTGTCACGACAGCGGTGGACGAAAAGGCCGAATTGGTACAAAGTAGCGCGAGCGGGAATCACCTTTTTCTCTTGATTGCGAGTAGTCCATGTTCAAGTGGTTTTGTCGGTTGATATTCAAGATCAACGGCTGGGAGTCGGTCGGTGAGGAGCTCGTCAAACACAGACGATGCATCGTGGTGGCGGCGCCCCATACGTCGAATTGGGATCTGATCTATATGCTGGCGACCTTCGATATCGTGGGCCTCCCGGTGAAGTTTACCATCAAGCGATCGTGGATGCGTTTTCCCCTCAATTTATTGATCGAACCGGTCGGCGGACTGGGCATCGATCGTCGACCTCGAGAGGAGACCGGTGAGCGCCCGAGCATGGTGGAGGCCATGATTTCGCTCTTTGATGAGCGCGAGGGAGATCTGGCGCTGGCGATCACTCCCGAGGGAACTCGAAGCCTTCGGACCCGCTGGAAGAGTGGCTTTTATCACGTCGCGAAGGGAGCAGACCTGCCGATTTTGCTCGGGTTTTTGGACTACGAGAAGAAGCAGGCCGGAGTGGGAAAGATCATCTATCCCAGCGGTGATTACGAAGCGGATATGCGGGAGATCATGGACTTCTATAAGGAC
>SKNI01000321.1 GCA_007120615.1 Myxococcales bacterium
AATCGGGCTCCGAATCCAACGGAGCGGTAAATCAGGGAAGTGCCGGGGAAGTGATCTGGGCATTCGAAACGGATGGAAGTCTATTCTCCAGTGCCACCCTCGGCCTGGATGGAACGATCTTTATCAACCCCAACAAGACTCATATCTACGCCGTGGATTCCCAGACGGGCGAAGAAAAATGGAAATTCGAAAGCACCGAAGACCACTCCACTCCGGTGGTCGCTTCCGACGGCACGGTATATGTGACCAGTCATCATCGACTTCACGCATTGAATCCGGAAAGCGGCGAAGAGAAGTGGGTCTTTGAAGGGTCCACGGAAACATCTTTTGCCCGGGAGCCGGCTGTGGGCAGCGACGGGACGATTTACGTCGGATCCAGAGCCGGTTTTCTCTACGCCATCGACCCCGCCGAGGGGACAAGCAAATGGGTCTTTGAATCCTCCAGCTCCCTTCGTTCCGGAGCATCTATCGGCCCGGACGGAACCATCTATATTGGCTCCGATGACGAGGGTGGCCGATCCACCAATGACAGTCTCTACGCGATCGATCCGGCCTCGGGAGAGCAAAAGTGGGCGTTTTCCAGTTCTGGATCCATCTACGCCAATCCGGCCATCGCGGCGGACGGCACTATCTATTTCGGGACCTACGATAATGATACCTACGATGGCCGCTTCTACGCGGTAAATCCCGACGGAACAAAAAAATGGGTCGTCGAACCCACCCACAAAGGACAGATCAATCCCGGCGCCTCCATCGGCGAAGACGGTACCATCTACGCCGGCGGTCAAGACCATCATCTCTACGCCTTCGACCCCGCAAATGGCGATATCAAGTGGGCATTTAAGGCTCCCGGATCGATCACCGAGACGGTCCGCTCTACCCCGGCCATCGGTGACGACGGCACGCTCTACTTCGGCTCGGGAAATGGCAATCTCTACGCCGTCAATTCCGCCAATGGCGAAGAGATCTGGGTCATGGAAACCGAACATTGGGTCTCCAGCCCGGTAATTGGAAGTGATGGCACCGTCTATGTGGGCTCACGAGACGGGAATCTCTATGCCGTGGCCTCGGCATCCGGCGGACTTGCCGACTCCCCCTGGCCGCTCCTCGGCGGCAATGCGCAGCGAAGTGGCTCAAAGAAGTAAATCGCAGTTGCTCTTGCCGATGGCACGGTCATTGCTAGTACTTAAGGATGTCTGTGCAACGGTTCCACTTGTGAACCATGATATCCAAACGAGGAGAATATCGATGACACTGCCTGCCAACGACGACTTTGTGATTGCCCATCTCACCGATCTCCATCCCGACGGCGGGGTGGCCTTTTCCCACAGCGTGGCTCTGGCTCGTGACGCCGGAGCCCAACTGGTCTCGCTCAATGCCGGTGACGGCGTACATACCCGCCCAATGCCCAACACCGCCGCCCTTCTGAAATCGTGGGGCAACGCAACCGATGGCGTCACCCATACCGCGTTGACCCATACGTGCTGCGACGATCCGGTCAACACCTTGATCGACGGACTGCGCCCGATGGAACCCGAGTTGATCGTCGTCGGCACCCACCAATGGAAGGGATTTAGCCGCGCCGTCCGAGGCAGCACCAGCGAAGCCGTGGCCATTCAGGGGCTCGCTCCTACCCTCGTTCTTCCCATCGGCGAACCCGGGTTTGTCGACGAGCAGACCGGAGAAATCACTCTTCGAAAAGTCCTCATTCCCGTCGGAGACGACGAAGAGAGCACTGCTGCAATCAACGCCCTGACCGTCCTCCTTGACCGTTTCAAGCTCCACGATCTCGACCTCTACCTCCTCCGCGTCGGCGGCGACAAAGTGCCCGATGAGCTCCTCGCTCCCGAAGGTCCTCAGTGGCGCTGGCAAGTCGTCGAACGACCGGGTAACCCGGTGGACGGCATTATCTCGGCCTGCGACGAACTCGACTGCGACCTGGTCGTGATGGCCTCCCGTGGCCAGGATGGATTCCTCGATATGCTCCGGGGCACTCAGACCCAGCAGGTAATGCGCAAGGTCTCTCGTCCCTTATTGGCCATCCCCGTGAAATGACGCCCTTATCGTGAGGCCGGAAACCCGCCCGAAACGTTTCAGCCAGCGTTCACCGTCTCAACACCCTGAAACAAAGCGCGGGTTTCCCCAGGTCCTTTTTTGATCCCCTTGCCCTCTGCGCTCCAGGTCTTTAGCTTGGTCATAACCCTTTACTTCCCCCTGTGAGGTCAAGAGATCATGGATGACCACGCCCACGGAGTTCGCCTCATCGATACGATTCGAAACTCGATCATCGGTGATGATCGAGTCATCGAGGGCCCCTACGGCCCGAGACGTCTGACCTACGCCGACTATACCGCATCGGGCCGCTGCCTTAGCTTCATCGAGGACTATCTCCGCCAGGAGGTCATGCCCCTCTACGCCAACACTCACACCGAGACATCGGGCACCGGGCTGCAGACCACCCGCCTGCGCGATGAGGCCCGACGGATCATCCGAGATGCCGTCGGAGGCACCGAAGAGGACGTGGTGATCTTCTGTGGCTCCGGGGCCACCGGCGCGATCCACAAGATCGTCGATATCCTCAATCTCTGCCTGCCCCCCGATCTAGACGCCCGCTATGATCTGGCCGCTCACATCCCCGCCGAAGATCGGCCGGTCGTCTTCATCGGCCCCTACGAGCATCACTCCAATGAGCTCCCCTGGCGAGAATCCATCGCCGACGTGGTAGTGATCCCCGAGGACGCCGATGGACGCATCGACCTGGAGGTGCTGGAAGAAAAACTCATCGAATTTGGTGATAGACCACTGAAAATCGGCAGTTTCTCCGCCGCCTCCAACGTCACGGGCATCGGCTCCGACACCCGCAACACCGCCGCCCTTCTGCACCGCCATGGGGCGCTCTCCTTCTGGGACTTCGCCGCTGCCGCGCCCTACGTGCAGATCGAGATGAATATGCGCGACGACGAGCCCGAGGGGGACCTCGTTTATAAGGACGCCATCTTTCTCTCTCCCCACAAATTCATTGGCGGCCCGGGCACCCCGGGCGTGTTGGTAGTCAAGCGAAACCTCCTGACCAACCGGGTCCCCACCGTCCCCGGCGGCGGCACCGTGGCCTACGTGAGCGAGACCGAACACCGCTACCTCGATGACCCGATCCACCGCGAAGAAGGTGGCACTCCGGCGATCATCGAGAGCATCCGCGCCGGCCTGGTCTTCCAACTCAAAGAAGCGGTCGGACCGGACCTGATCCGAAAAAAAGAGCGCAGCTTTGAGCGCCGGGCCATCGCCTCCTGGAGTGAAAACCCCAATATCCACATCCTCGGAAACCTCGACGCCTGGAGACTCTCGATCATCTCTTTTATGATCCGCTACGAGGACGGCTTTCTTCACCACAACTTTGTGGTCGCCCTCCTCAACGATCTTATGGGCATTCAGGCCCGAGGAGGCTGCTCCTGTGCCGGTCCCTACGGACATAGACTCTTGGGAATCGACCTTCCCACCAGCAAGGAATTCGAACGAGAGATCCTCCGGGGCTGTGAGGGAATCAAACCGGGCTGGGTCCGTTTGAACTTCAATTATTTCATCTCCGACGCCACCTTCGACTACCTCTTGAAGGCCGTTCACCTGATCGCAAACCACGGCTGGAAACTGCTCCCCCATTATCGATTTTTGCCCTCCCGAGGCACCTGGCATCACCGCCGAGGACAACCGGATCCGATGCTAAAGCTCAACGATATCTCCTACGAAAACGGGCGCATGCAATACCGCACTCGCCACGTCGCCGAGCCCGAATCGATCCTCACAACCTACCTCGATGAAGCCCGCGAGACCCTGGAGAACGCCCACCCACCGGAAGACGCCATCGAAGATCCCCCGATGTCCGAGGACTTCCAAACTCTGCGCTGGTTCCCCCTTCCCTCCGAGATTCGACCGGGCTGATCTGGCCTCAACGAGGATTTTTTTCAGAAAGACGCAAAACCGGCCTCCAACTGGCGATAATAGGTGTAGCGATCACGCTGTCCACCTCACCAGGCGAACGGAGCCCGAGATGACGAATCGAATCGATGGAGGCGCACCGCGCCCGGTCCAGGACACCACCGCGGAGAGTACAGACTCCGCCAAATCTGCAGAGAACACCGAATCCAGTGGTACGGCCGAAGCCGCCCGCCCCAAAGGCCTGGTGAGCGCCGATCAGTGGGAAAAGGCAATGGAGTCCTTCGACGATTTCGTCGGTAGTTCCTCCGCAAAGAGCGACTCCACCGACGACGCTCCTGCCGAGGCCGGCGGGGCCGATCTCGAAGAACCGCGGGCGGTCTGGGAGATGATGGTCCCCGATAGCGTCTCCGACGCTGTGGAATCTTATAGTGAATACGCTGCAACCCAAGAGACAGCGGAGCCCGCTTCGCCTGCACCCGCTTCACCTGCGGCAAATGAGTCCTTCGACCTTCAGCAGAACGGCCCCGCCAATACGATCTCCTCCGCTCTGGACACCGGTCATCTTCAGAACGCCGGCCCCCGCGAAATCCGACGAGAGATGGCTCAGATCATCCAGAATCTACCACCAGGCCAGCGCTCCGAGTTAGTGGATCTGGCCGCCAACGGCGACGACCTGCGGGCTGATCTGATGGAGATTCACGACAACGCCAGAGTCGTCGATGACATCGTCTCCGAGGTCCAGGGACACGTTCTGGCCGAAACTGGAGCGAAGATCACCGCCATCGCCCGTCCTCAAATGGAAGCCGGGATGGAGGCACTCCAGAACCTCAACGACAGCCAGGAGAGCCGACGCGCATTTCTGGCTACCGTCGCCAGCGGAGCCGAATCAAAAGAAGACATCGCTCAGGTGCTCAGTGAATTTGGGCTTTCTTCCGGCGCCACGGACCAACTCTCAGAAGTCTTGGACGAGCTTCGCTCCGACGAGTCCGCCATGAATTCGTTTCTCAACGGCGAACGCGGCGACCGAAGCCTCGGCAATTTCCGTGGTGAATACGCCCAGGCCGAGCGGGTATTTGAGAGACAACTCAACTCCATGCACGGCGGTCTCGACAGCCTTCATAAAGAGATGGGCACTAACGAGATCCGCCACGATAAATTTCTCACCGACCCCCGGGTCGCCCCCATCCGCGACCAGGTTCTGGCCGATATGGGCGCCGTCACCGGTCCGCCCGGCCAGGAGAACGCTCTCGGGGCGTTTTTCAATGAGGCAACCGATGACTCCACCTCGGCCCAGAACCGGGAACGCAACTACCAGGCCGGAGCTGGATTCGCAGGTGGCGTGGTTCTGTCGTTGGCTACCGGTGGAACTGCTTTACCTGCCATCCTCCTTGCTGCAGGTGGAGCTGGCGCACAGGCCGTTCCAGACGTCGCCATCGCCCACCAGGACGTCCATCGCGCTCAGGGCGCCGTTAATATCGAACTCGCCGGAGCCCAGTTGACTCAAATGGCCGAACGTGACCGGAACGTTGCGTACGCTGTGGCCGCTGCAAACGTCGTCGTCGCAGGTCTCAGCACTGGCGTCGGCAAGGGGATCAGCTCTAATATGCAGCATGTCGAAAAGACACCGGTGAAGGAAACTGTAGTCGAAACTTTAGTTGAGAGCGGCGCTGCTGCTGCAATGGAGATAGGCGACGCTGCCCACGACAACTACAACCGCTGACGCTCCCTTTGCTCCCCGACATACGATGCGCTAAGTGTGTTGCTCGATCATCTCTATCTCCCTCGAGCAGGACCATGACCACTACACCCCGACTCTTCGACAGCCACGCCCACCTCGACTTTCCGAAATTCCAGGACGATCTCCCCGGCGTCATCGACCGGGCTCGCAAAGCGGGAGTGGAGCGCATCGTCACCATCGGCGCCAGCCGCGGACTCGGCAGCAATCACCGGGCCCTGGAGATCGCCCGAGAGTTCGACGATATCCGCTGCACCACCGGCTTTCATCCCCACGAAGCTAAAGACTGCACCGACGAGTACTTTGAGATCATCGCCTCGGAGTTCGCCGAATTACCGGAGGTCGTCGCCATCGGCGAAACGGGGCTCGACTACCACTACGATAAATCTCCCCGTCCTGTGCAAAAAGCGGTCTTTCGGCGCTTCTTAGAGTTGGCCATGGACGTCGACAAGCCCGTCGTCATCCACACCCGGGACGCCGAAGAAGACACCATCAATGTCCTCAAAGAAGTCGGCATCCGACGAGGAATCTTGCATTGCTTCTCGGGCTCGGCGGACCTCGCAAAAGCCGGACTGGAGCTCGGCTTTCATATCTCCTTCTCCGGCATCGCCACCTTTAAGAATGCAAAGGATATCCTTCAGATCGCCGTCGATACCCCATCGGATCGCATTATGGTGGAGACAGACGCTCCCTTTCTTGCCCCTTCCCCGAATCGAGGGAAGACCAACGAGCCCGCATTTGTCCGATTTACGGCACAAAAAATCGCCGAAGCTCGCGGGACCACCCTTGAGGATTTCGCAGCACTGACCTTTGAAAACGCCAGTCGACTCTATGATTGGGATTTTGACGCCTGAAGAGCGGATTTGCTCATCGGATGGGTGACCTCGGCGATCTTCTTTCGACCGGCCTGGGTGAACTCGGCCCACAACGTCTGACTGCTCTCGGTCCCGGGCAAGATCTCATCGAATATATCTTTGGCGATATAGACGTTTTTCACCGCCGAGATGTCCACGAAATTCGCAAGGGGTGTACCCTTTATCTCTTGACTGGAGAGCATGTAGATCTTTCGCATCAGATCGCTGCAGCGATGGGCCCACACCGAGGCTTCCCGCGCCGGTGCCAGCTTTTCCGTAGTACCCTCTTTCTTGGTGATCTGAACGCCGTTGGTCTCATCGACGCTTCCTCGTCGGGCCTTCTCCACGTCCTGCATCACCCGGTGGTACATCTCTCGGACAAATTCTCGGTCCCCACTTACCTCGAGTTTGATCCCACCAAAGTCAAAGCGGAAATGTGTCAACTCGTCGTCGGCCATAATCAATCATCATAAAAGTGCGAGGGGTCAGGTCCCCTTTATAATGCAGTCTTCCAACCCAGCGGGCAACCCCCAACTTCGGCGAGCCTCGGCAACTCGGCGATTTCCCTTGCCCTTCTCCACAGACTATCAGTAGCTTAGATCCGCATCATCTTTACTCTCCTCGCCATTTTGTTCCGAGGTGAACCGTGCGTCTCTTCGATATCGTCGGCATCATCGCCGTCACAGGTTGGATCGGGGTGGTGGCAGTCTTTGTATTTGTCGCCTTTGACGATTCCTTCACCGGCCTCTCGCTCACCGATGGTGATATCGAAATCCACGAGGGGACCCTCTGGATGAACGTCTCCCACGCCGGTGAAGATGTCGGGGTATTGCGCGAAGACCGAACCCGCCTGCTCGACGGTTGGCTCATCGAAACCCAGGGTGTCGTAGAGCTCAACTTTCTCAACGACTCCCACGCTTTTCGCTTCGACTCCAAGACCAACCTCGCCGAAGATCTGACCCTTCGGACCGCCCTGGGCCGAATCGAAGCCTTCGGTATGACCCTGCAGATGGACGGTCGATACCGTGCAGATGATGACGGCCACCGCTTCGACGTCACCTTCAACCTCGACCAGTCCACCGAGCGCTTCACCATCGACCTCGACGGTCCGGTTCACCTCGTCAGCCACGCCATCCCGCGGATGCTCGCCAGCGACGGCCTCCAGCCGGGCTCTCGGATCGCTCAAGAGTTCTTCGATCCTCTCACGCTTGCACCCTCGAATATCGTACTCACCTACCAGGGACAGGAAGAGCTGACCTCCTACGGCGACACTCACCAGGCTCATCGCTTTCAACAAACCTTCGGCGACGTCACCGCCGTCATCCACACCGATGAACAGGGATCGGTGCTCCATCACGTAATGCCCTTTCAATTCGCCCTGGTCCGAGTCCCCCAATTCATGGGAGCCCAGGAATTTCGCGAGTCCAACCGCCGCTTCGATGGCCGCAACGACTCCCCACCGGCCTTTATCAGCGCCATCGATTCCGACTTTCTACTCTCCATGGTCGGCCGCCTCGGGAGCGGACAAGCCGGGCGCCTTCGCCCCCTTGAAGCTCGTAAAGAAGGCGATGAAGAAGCCGAGAGCGAGCCCGACGCCTTTGTCTTCGCCATCTCCGGCCTCAGCGATCACCGCAGACTTCACCTGGAGAGTCCTCGTCAGCGAGTCATCACCCAACTCTCCGACTTTCTCGAGATCGAGACGGGAGCCGAGAATATCTTTTGGAACCCCGGACAGCGCCCCGATCCGTCCACTTATCAGGCCACCATCGATCCCGACGACAACGCTGCCCTTGATGCATTTACCGCCCTCCTCGCCGATATCCCCCGTCAGGAATTAAGCACCCAACGCATCGCCGCTCACCTCTTTGACTCCTGCACCCTCGACGAGGGCGCCGACGCGGTGGCCGTCGAAGATATCCACTGGCCCCCCACCGTCGATGGTGAACCCGAAGATCCCCTGCAATGCCTGGCATTTTTGGCCGCCGCCCTGACCGCCCACGGACTCACACCCCACTTCGTCCACGGAGCTCGTGAATACGAAGGCGGTGTCGTCTTTCGAATCTGGCTGGCCATCTACCAGGAGAGCTACGACCTTATCGAAATCGATCCCATCGAGCCCGACGGAAAGGTCTCCCGATATCACGTCCAACTCTTCATCGATGATGACCACGACCTCGATGAGCTTTTTAAAGTCGCAGAACGAGCCGACTTCATCTTTGAATCCGACCAACTCCCGGAACCCGAGTTCTCCACGCCATGACCCACTCCCAATCCCCACCTGAATCATCACAAGAAGCTCTGGTCGTCGTTCGAGGACTGGCCAAGATGTACGGCGACTTTACCGCCGTCGATCACATCGACCTCACCGTCCCTGTCGGCCAAGTCTTCGGCGTCCTCGGCCCAAACGGCGCCGGGAAGACCACCACCCTTCGTATGATCACCGGCCTGATTCAACCCTCCGGCGGGTCCATCTCCATCAACGGATTCGACCTCGCACAAGAGACGGTAGACGCCAAAAAAGTCACCGGATTCATCCCCGACCGACCCTACGTCTACGATAAATTAACCGCTTTTGAGTACCTGCGCTTCATCGGCGGGCTCTACGACATGACCCACAAGGACATCGCCGACCGCATCGACGAATTGCTCACCCTTTTTGAACTCCGAGAGTGGAGCGACAGCCTCATCGAGAGCTTCTCCCACGGAATGAAGCAACGGCTGGTCTTCTCCGGCGCCCTGCTCCCCAGGCCCCGACTCCTGGTGATCGACGAACCCATGGTCGGCCTCGACCCCAAAGGCCACCACCTCATCAAGACCCTCTTTCGCACTCTCGTCGAAGAAGAAGAGATGTCCATTCTCCTCTCCACTCACACTCTGGAGGTCGCCGAAGAGGTCTGTGATCAGATCGTCATCATCAACCACGGCCGAATCGTCGCCCGGGGAACCATGGGTGAGTTGCGCCTGGAGTCCGAGCAGTCCGACGGAACCCTGGAGCAGGTCTTTCTTCGCCTCACCGAGGAGTCCGAAATTGAGCGCGATGAATCGGTAGCCCGCCGCTTCGGAAACGCAGTCCAGACTCCGCCCGAATCGGAGGGCACCCCGTGATCGTCGATCTTCTGACCATCAAATTACGCGCCATGCGCGGCACCCTGCGCTCCACCGAAGGCCGAATGCGAATCCCCGCCTTTGGCCTGATGAGCGTGATCTTTGCCGTCCTCCTCTATTTTGCCGCCTCCTACGTCATCGGACTCTCCCTCGACATCCAGCCGGTGGGCCAACTTCTGGTTCACAAATTACTCTCCATCACGGTCCTGGTTTTTTTTGCGCTCCTGCTCTTCTCCAACGTGGTCACCGCCTTTAGCACCTTTTATCTGGCCGACGACCTCGAATTTCTGATGGGCCAACCCATCCCCACAGACACCCTGTTCACCTCTCGCTTTGTGGAATCTCTGGTCCAGTCCTCCTGGATCGTAATTCTCTTCGGGCTCCCGCTTTTCTTCGCCATCGGCGTGCAGATGGAAGCCCCCCTATATATCTATCCCTTGCTCCTTTTTATCCTGTTGCCTTTTGTCGCCATCCCCACGGCGCTGGCCTCCATCGTGGCCCTACTGGTCACCAATATCATCGCCGCAAACCGCACCCGCGACGCCGCCCTCTTCTTCGGGCTCACCGCCTTCGCCACCCTCTTCGTCATCATCCGCTCCTTTCAACCGGAGCGCCTCTTAAACCCCGACTCTTTTGACTCCATCGGCGAGATGATGCGGTTGTTGACGGTGCCCAGCTTTTCGTATCTGCCCAGTGATTGGGTCGTAAATATCTTGACCCCTCTACTCTTCGACCTCGACGCCCCCGTGATGTGGTCGGTGCTCCTCCTCTTTTCCACCCCGGCAGCACTCTATTTTATCGCCGCCTGGCTCCACCGCCCCCTCTACTTTCGAGGCTATTCCAATGCCCAGGAGGGCCGCCACGGGGGCGGTCTGATGACGGTCTTTCGAAATTGGATCTTTGAGCGAACCCGGCGGGCAAAAAGAAATCTCGGCGACGCCATCCAGGAGCTGGCCGAGACCCCGGGACGAGCCTCCGCCCTTCGCCAGATGGTCAAAAAAGATCAGGCCGTCTTCACCCGCGACGCCAGCCAGTGGTCTCAGATCCTCATCGTCGTCGCCATCATCATCATCTACCTGGTGAACTTCAAATATTTCGAAATCGCCGCCGACCAGGCTCTCATCGGCGACATCGGCCTGGTCTTCTTTAACCTCGCCGCCTGCAGCTTCGTGGTCGTCGCCCTCTGCGGCCGCTTTCTCTTCCCCGGCGTCAGTATCGAGGGCCGCTCCTTCTGGCTGATCCTGCAGGCCCCGGTCTCTCTGGAGCGCTTTCTCGTCGGCAAATGGCTCGGCGGAATCCTGCCGATCCTCATCATCGGCCAACTGCTCATCTGGTCATCGAATCTATTGGTGGGCATGAGCCTGGTGCTCTGTCTTATCACCTCGGTGCAGGTCTTGATCATCTCTCTCGTCGCCGCCGCTATGGCCACGGGAATGGGGGCGATCTACCCTCAATTTCACAACCCCAACGCCGCCCGAATCGCCTCCAGCTTTGGAGCCGTGATCTTTATGATCACCACCATCTTCGTGGTCCTCTTTTTGATCGCCTTGTGGTTTCAGGTCTCCCTTTATCTCTCGGACCTGGGAACAAATCGAACGCCCGGTCTCCTTTACTGGCTGGCCGCAGGCTTCGGGCTGACCCTGGCCTTTGCGCTCATCCCACTGGTCTTAAAAGCGGGCGCCTATTTTTTGCGCCGTCGCTTCTAAGAGACCACACAGCCTACAAATTCCATGAACCAGACCAACACCCGTCCCATTCTTGTGTCCCTCTTCATCGCCCTGTCCATGGCGATGCTGGCCCTTGCCATCCTCGGACTTCGCCCCCTGGGCTCGGAGTATTGGTGGCATATCGGACTTGGCGAATTCATCGCCACCTGGCAGCGAGTCCCGGATCAGCAACTCTTTTTATTCACCGTCGACTCTGAGCTCCCCTGGACGTTTTCCTCCTGGATGGGCGCCCTGATCCTCTATCACCTCCACTATCAGGCCGGAGCCGAGCTTCCCCTGCTGATCCACAATATCTTCTCCGCATTCAGCGTTGCTTTGGTGGCGTTTTTCTTGAGTCGCCGAGCCCGGCCTCTGTCGGCCGTGTTCATTCCCGCCATACTTCTGAGCCTGGCGTTTGCCTTCTTCACCGAGGTCGCACCCTTTTCGTTGAGCCTCCCCGTCTTCACAGCGGCATTTCTGGTGCTTTCGAGCCTCGCACTGTCCAGGGGTCGCATCATCGCAGCGCTTTTTCTGCCGCTGAGTGTTGCAGCTCTGGCCAATCTGGACTTCCCCGCTGCCGCAATCATCGCGCTACTGTCGCTGGCAGTCGGGCTCTATGCCCTTTTCATAGCGCGTCGGAGAGCCGAAAAGCCTGACCAAACAAGCACCATCACAGCCGCCATAGCCCTGACGGCCCCGCTGGGACTCTTCGCCTTCGCGTACGGCCCATCCCACCTTCCGGTCGCTCTCTCCCAGGCGCTGGCAGCGCCCGCCCAGATTCTCGTCGCCATCTCACTGTGCGCAACGCTGGCCCTGGCCGCTGCCATCTCCAACCTCCTTTCCGACACAGCAGCCCGCAAAACCGCCCCGAAACTCCTCATCGCCGTGGGCTTTTTGATCGTCTCTACCCTCGCCGTCATGCTCCAACCGGGTGTCCCCACCCGCGCGACCATTCTCCCCTACCTCAACCATGACCTTCGCACCGAAGTCCCCCTCGCCGGAACCATGAGCCGGGACTTTCCCCTTCGCTGCGCTGAAGAATTAAACCGCCTCGGACGCCCGCTTCAACTCTTTCACGACGAGCGCCACGCCGGATTTCTGCTCTACCACCTCTTCGATGCCCG
This sequence comes from Myxococcales bacterium, assembly GCA_007120615.1. Classification (GTDB taxonomy): domain Bacteria; phylum Myxococcota_A; class Bradymonadia; order Bradymonadales; family Bradymonadaceae; genus SKNI01. The sequence goes on from SKNI01000321.1 coordinate 12,458, forward strand.
ACGCCCCGAACCGCTACTATTCCAGGACCAGCGAGGACTCCTATCACCGGAAATCGAAGCCCTGATTCCTCTCTTCAAAACCGACCCCATCGCCCGGGGGGTCTTCCAACAGATGAACGTCACCGCCGTCGTCGTTCACCCCGATGAATATCCGGCTCTCATCACCGATCTCGAAGCCTCTCCCCAGTGGACCAATCTCGACGAATACCTCAACGACGGATTTGCCTGTTTCATCCCCGTCTCCTGGGCTCCTTCAGATTGACCGCGGGGGAAGCAGAACCCGAAAGAGCGCGCCTTCCCCGGAGGTACTCTCCACTTCAATTCGCCCCTCATGATCGTCGACGATCTGCTGGCAAATATACAAACCCAGCCCCGTACCCTCTCCAACGGGCTTGGTGGTGAAAAAGGGATCAAAGATTCGAGCCAGCCGGTCCTTGCTGATCCCGCAGCCATTATCCTCGATCTCTACCATGACCCATCGATCATCTCTTGATATCTCTACTCTCACCCGGTGGATGCCGTCCGCCCCGTCACCGGCATGAACAGCATTTAGCAAAAGGTTAAAAAAGAGGCGCGCCACTCGGTCGTAGACCCCATGAATCCGAAACGGACCTTCCCCCTCGGTGACCACCTCCACCACCGCCTCTACCTTTCCGGTGACCATACCCAGCACCGACTCGATCAGGGGCTCCACCGGAATAATTCCCAATTTTTCTTCCCCATCCGATGCGAACATCCCCAGCTTCTTGACGATATCCTTGATTCTATCGCTGCCGTGAACCGCATCCCCCAATGCTTCCTGGACCAACTCTATCTGCTCCGAAAAACTCTCAAGATTGGCGGGACGACTGGACTCTTCGCGATAACTCGCCAGCTCCGACTGAATCTTCTCCAGGCGACGGATCGAAAAATCGATATTCGTCGAGATATAACTCAATGGATTGTTGATCTCATGGCCCACACCGGAGGCCAGTGTTCCAGCGGCGATCATTCGGTCCATTTGCATCATACGGGCCGCCAATCGCCGCTTCTCCGTAATGTCTCGAGCGATACTGGCGATCGCCGGCTCCCCGTCAAAGAGCACCATTCGCCCCGTCAGGTCCGCTAGCCACTCCGAGCCGTCGGCCCGCAATAAAACCGTCTCCCGAATCGGCACATGCTCCCCGGTCGCCAACATCCGAAGAACTCTTTCTTGGAGGAACGGACGCTCATCGGGATGAACGAAGTCATAAACAAACCGCCCCAGAACATCGTCGCTATGCTCGACCCCGAGTTTTTCTACAAACGCTGGATTGATATAGAGAAACCTATCATCTCGATGGATGGCGATGCCGTCCGGAGCGTATTCGATGATATCCTGAAAGCCCCGCTCCGAGAATCGGGCCTGGGCCAGCAACTCCTCTATCTCCGTGCGATCCTCGAGAAGCACCTGGAGTATGGCGTTTCCGTCACCGACAACCACCCATGCCCGCACCTGAACCCATCGGGTCTCACCCTGACTTCTCGTAAGTCCGAGAGTCCTGGCATCCTCCCCGCCGGTCTCGTCTGATTGAACGGCTTTGAGGTAGGTTGTCAGCGGAG
>SKNI01000660.1 GCA_007120615.1 Myxococcales bacterium
CACCACCGCCTTGACGGAGTCGGAGATGTCGTGGCGGTTGAGCGGCGGGGGAGGATCTTTGAGGTGCATCGCCAGGATCTCAAGAGGGGTCTCGGCGAGGAAAGGAAGGCGGCCTTCGAGAAGCTCGTAAAAGATGATTCCCAGAGAGTAGAGGTCTGCAGCGGGGGTAAGATCGCGGGAGGATTGAGCCTGCTCCGGACTCATATAAGGGGGAGTTCCGAAGACTTCTCCAACGCGGGTGAGGCGGTCGGCCTCGAAGTCATCGTCGTCGTCTTCGTCGGTGTTGCCTTTCATGATCTGGGCGATGCCGAAGTCCAACACCTTGACCATCTCCGAGCCGTCGGTCATCTCGGCGATCATGATATTTTCAGGTTTTAGATCTCGATGCAGAATGCCGTGGTGGTGAGCATGGCCAAGGGCGGAAGCGATCTGACGGATCAGATTTACGACCCGGGCCACCGATGGACGGCGTGAAATCAGAGCTTCCAGGGGGGTCCCGTCGATAAACTCCACCACCGTATAAAACGCGGCCATTTCTTCGGAATAGCCGAAGTCAAAGAGGGTGATGCAGTTGGGGTGACTGAGCCGGGCGATGGCTTTGGCTTCAACTTCAAAGCGAGCCTGCAGCTTATCGTGCCCCGCAAAATTGGGATGGAGTAGTTTGATGGCCACCGGGCGATCTACCGCCAACTGAACACCTCGGTAGACAGCTCCCATGCCGCCGTGTCCGATTTGCTCGTCGAGACGGTATTTATTCTCAATTACCGTTCCGACCCGGGTTCCTGGAGCCATGTCTATCTCAAGAAACACAAGGGGGGGTTAACAACAGGTTGCGGTGAGGCGAATCTGTCGTCGAAAGAGCCCCGAAGCAACGGCTGCTTTAAGTCGGGGTCAATCGTCACGAATTGGCGGTATCTCCAATCTTGTGCATTGCTACTTAGTATTTGGGTGGAGCCCGTAAGTTGCTGACGCCTCCTGTGAGGGTCACGGTAACAAAGAGAAGGGAGTTGTGCAATTGAGCGCCGGTTCATTACTGCACCGAAGTTGATGGTTGAAGTCGGGGGAACGAGGCTGGTCACCAGGGCAGTGGATTTGGTAAGACGACGGGCACGACGGTCCGGCAATACAGGATCGATGATGACTGTATTTTCGAGTGAGGAACTGAGCATGACGAAGTGGATAGGGATCTTGATGGTCCTGCTGATCGGGGCGACGATGGGATGTGGTTCCGAGGCAACGGATCGGCCTTCCGATTGTCGAGTCAACGAGTATTTTGATGACGGACGCCGGCAATGTCGGACCTGTCCGGCGGTTTTGGAACCCACTTGCCGACCGGGTTGCGATACAGTGATGGAGCGAGATCAGCGAGATTGTCCCGTGCTCCGGTGTGAACCCATCTGTCAGGGATGCGACCAGGGCGAGCGTTGGGATGACGAGGCCGAGAGCTGTGTGCCCGACGAAGCAGAAGATGAGCAATAAGACGGGCCAGGACGAAGGAGAGGAGCAAGGATTTCGACGTAGGTTGTTGTCGTGGTTCGATGAGAATCGAAGAGACTTGCCCTGGCGCTATGTCGATGATCCCTACGCCGTATGGGTCTCGGAGATCATGCTGCAGCAAACCCGGGTGACCACAGTGCTCGATTATTACGAGCGGTGGATGAAGCGATTTCCCACCGTAGAAGATCTGGCCGAGGCCGATCTGGAAGAAGTTCTGGAGCTGTGGTCGGGGCTGGGATATTACCGCCGGGCCCGGCATCTGCATCGGGCGGCGACGACCGTGGTCGATGAATTCGACGGTGAACTTCCGCAATCGGTAAAGGGACTCAAGAAGCTGACGGGGATCGGCGACTATACCGCCGGGGCCATCGCCTCGATCGCCTTCGGGCAGGTGGAACCTCTGGTGGACGGTAACGTGATGCGTGTGATCGCGCGCTATTATGCCCAGGATGAGGATCCGAAACGAGGGGCGGGAAAACGATTTGTCTGGGACCAGGCTGGGAAACTGGTCGATCCCGGGCGGCCCGGGGATTTTAACCAGGGGTTGATGGAGCTGGGCTCCCTTGTATGCACTGCGAAAAGTCCGAAGTGTTCCGAGTGTCCCCTGCGACGGGGTTGTCAGGGGTTTGCTTGTGGCGACCCGACAAGATTTCCTCCCACAGCGACTCCGACGAGGCAGGGTCCGATGCGTGGTCGGGTCTGTGTAATTTATCGGTTCAGCGGTGGAGAAGCCGAGTTTTTACTCCGAAGGCGCCCCGCTGAGGGGCTTCTGGCCGGTCTCTGGGAGTTTCCAACCGTGGAGGTCGACGGAAAAAGCTGGCCCACGCTGAAAGATCTGCGCGGTTGGCTGTCAGGGGAGGCCGAGACCGATCAGGATCGGGATCTGTCGAAGGAATTTGGAGAGATCGAGCACGTCTTCTCCCACCGTCGTTTGAGGGTCAAGGTTCACCAGTGGGATGTAAGTGCTTTGCATTGGCCGACGTTGGGCAAACGCTGGCGGTGGGTCTCGGAGGCCGAATTGAGCGGCGTCGCTTCTTCGGCATTGATGGGAAAGGTCAAGCGCCTGTGGACCGAACAATCAGAAGATCGTCAGCAGGAGATACCCGTTTCTCAGAACGGGTAAAGTAAAGCCTCTACAGGTAGGGAGAGAGGAGCGCCGCGATGGCGTCGCGGAGTTGTAAGATTCGCGATCGCGAGTCGTATTCCTCCAGGGTCAACTCGGTGGCCTCATCCAGGCGGGAGTCGATAAATTCGTTGAGGTCTTCTGCCAGTTCGTGACTCCAGCACTCCAGATTGAATTCAAAGTTCAGTCGCAGGCTGCGGGGGTCCATATTAGCCGATCCGCAAAGAATCCAGATGTCATCGACGACCATCAATTTGGTGTGATCGAAGGGAGGGTCCGTAAAAAACACCTTACATCCCCAGCCGAGAATGGGCCGCAGGTGTGCCATGCAGGCCCAGTGAACCAGGGGGAGATTATTGTGAGAGGGGAGGATGATCTCGACGTCTACTTCTCGAAGGGCCGCCAGAGTCAGGGCGGCCACGATACTCTGGTCGGGGATGAAATAGGGGGTCATGATGCGCACCGAACTTCTGGCGCTGGTGATGGCGCCGAGAATGGTCCAGCGCAATTTGTCCAGATTTTCATCGGGGCCGTCGGGGATGCCACGAGCCAGACTATCGCCGACCCTCTCAAGGGGAGGAAAGTAGCCGATGCCTCGCAGTTCTTCTTTGGAAGCGAAGTGCCAGTCGTCGACAAAAACCTCCTGCAGATGTGCCACGACCGGGCCTTCTACTTTGAAGTGGAGATCTCGCGCCGGAGAGCGGTGTTTTTCTTTGATGATGTGATGGCTGCGAATATTGACGCCACCGGTGAAGCCGAGTTTCCCGTCGACCACCATGATCTTGCGGTGATTGCGAAGATTGATGGTCATCACGTGAGGGGGAAAGAGGGATGGATGAAATCGAACCGCTCTCAACTTCGCCTGTTTAAAGCGAGAGTAGGCGCTGGGAAACGAGTAGCGCAGACCGGCGGCATCGACGAGGATTCGAACCTCGACGCCTCGCTTCTGAGCGGCTTCCAGAGCGGAGATAAACTGGCGGCCGGTGTTGTCGTTATCAAAGATGTAGGAGGCCAGGTTGATGGTATTCTGGGCCCCGTTGATCGCGTTGAGCATGGCTGGAAATGTCTCATCCCCGTCAATGAGAGGAGTCAACTTCGAGCCCGGCAAAAGCGGGCGACTGACCACTCGATCCACCAGTGGCTGCAAGCGTTGCATCTGCGAGCAGGACGTTGGCAAGAGGTCGGCTAAGACGTCGGGGCTGACGGCGTCGACGATGGGTTCAGCGCGGTAGGAGTCGTGGGGGGGGCGAAGGCTCTCCGCTCGTCGTCGAATTCGATTGATTCCAAAGGTAAGGTAAGAGATCACTCCCAGCAGAGGAGCGAGCCATACCAGAGCAATCCAGGCGATCGACGAGCCCGGGGAACGACGGGAGAGAAGCACGTGGATCGATGTCACCGA
>SKNI01000643.1 GCA_007120615.1 Myxococcales bacterium
CTCCCGACTTTTTGACCCCTGGGGAGGACATTCTTCGCATTGAGTCGACGGATCAGGTCGTTCTCGGTGCAGAGACCCTGTTGGATCCCAATCCCGAAGATCGCCTATTTTACGCGTTTATCGGAGAGCGCAGTGGACTTATCGAACAAGCATCGACCCCACGGCAGGCCACCGACGAGCTTCACGACGGTACGTTCTATTTTTTCGATCCCGTGCAAACCGAGATCGATCCCTGCAATGAGCGAGTTCGCACCCATGATGACGAGACGATTCGCCTATTTGTGGCCGACCGCCCCTTCTCACGGGTCACGTCCAGTGGAGTGGAAGTGGAGGACGGAGGTTATGTCACCGTTCACCGATGGACGCTTCGATTTCGCTCCCAACTCTGTCCCTGATTCTTGTGGTAACGGGGTTTTCTGATGAACTTGAAGATCTCACATTATATGTTGGGCACCATCGTTGCTCTGCTGGCTCTGGCAGGTCAGCCAGGCTGCGAATCAGGCCCCATCGCCGACGATCCCGCCGAGGCTGTAGAAGTTCCCGGTGCCTGCGCCGCTGACTCCGAGTGCCCCGGCACGGAGATCTGCCTGTCTTCGATCTGTAGTATCGATCCACCCGACGGTACCATCGATTACGGTCTCATCGTAATTCCACCGCGCTCCTCTAAGGTGGCCCGGCAAGTTATCTCTGTGCAGAGTCTGCCCGTTCGCGATGCTGAGATCATCGTCGATGCGACCGACCGGGTAATCGGAGAGATTCAGCTCACCAATGGCGAGCCTGCGCCCGATGGTACCGTAATCGCACAGCCCGAAAATGGAGGTCTCCACCACGAGGTTCAGGCCCCACTTCGAGACGGGCAATTCGAACTCCACGTTCCCCCGGGAGATTTTCGTTTCCTTCTGGTCATCGATGACTCCCGATGGCCAAGACTCTACTTTGATGCCCAGAGTTTCCCGCTTGATTCTCAGGAGTTAGCGCTGGAAATCCCACAACTTAATGAGCTTCGCACGATCACCGGTGAGATCTCTCGAGAACTACTGGGTGGTCCCCTGGATCTGCTCTCCGAGCCCGTGGAAGGCGCAATTGTGACGGCTCTGGGCACAGGAGCTCAATTTCGGGCGACGGAAGCGGTCACCGATGAAGACGGCCAATTTCTGCTTCGACTCCCCCCGGGAGAAGAGCGCTTTGACATTTTGATCGCACCAGGCCCGGAGAATCCCTTTATCCCTTATGTCTCGTTCAGCGAAGCCATCGAAGAGACCACCAACGACGTCTCTCTTTCGCTGGGAGAGTGGCTCCTGGAGTTGGTGCCGCTGAGCCTGGAATTGCTCACCGACACCACCTCTGGAGAGGAGCCACATTGGCCGGATTATCGGGTAAATATTCGCCGTTCTCTGGGACTTGGTGAGCTCCTCCTGACCCCGGAAGTGGATGACGAAGGGCGGATCGAGACCGATATTCTCAGCGGCTCCTATGACATCGAGATCATTACCCCTCCCGGTGATCCCTGGTCTTCTGCCACCACTCAGGCCGGGCTCCTCGATGGTCTCACGGGGATCGAAGTGGAGTTAGAGCCCCGCCATCAGTTGTCGATCACTGTCGTAAACGCTCATGAGCAGCCGGTGGTCGATACTCGGACGACGATCGCCAAAACTCCCGATCTGAGCTTCGTGGAGCAGGCCTCCCGTTCGGATAGGGTCGGGCAGCTTTCCATCTGGGTCGACCCCGGCGACTATCGGATCTCCCTCTTCCCGTCGAGCCCCTCCGGTCTACCTCGCCACCACCAGGAAGTCCTAATCCCCGGTGAATCCGAGGACTCCGCGCTGAATATCCAATTGGAGGCTCCCATGGTGGTGACCGGGCAACTCTCTACGGATGGCGCAGAGGTCGTCGAAGGCGCCACAATCGAAGCGTATCAGATCGATGAGCGCGGCGAGCCCATCATCATAAGCAAGGGACGAAGCCGAGGGGATGGCTCGTTTCGTCTGGTCTTCCCCGCATCCGTTGTTGATTGAGTTTACCCGTCGACTTCTATCTCGGGAGGCGCCTCTGCGCCTCGAAGTCTCTTTCGGGTCACCGTCAAGATATCAAATAACTCAAGGTGATCTTGCTGACACCTCGAAACCCAACGCCGATAACGTTGTTCCCACCGGTTATCAAACTCGCCTTTCTGTCCCGCCAGATAGATCAAATCCCCGGCTTCCCCGCGACAGTCCAGCACGTCTTCCGCTGTGGAGACAGGAAGATTTGTGAACGGATCCCATACGCGGTCCTGCTGAATCCCCTGGATCGCTCCCAGAATCATGGGAAAGAAAATGATCGACCCGAGACCAAAAAAGATCACATAACCAATATGGCGGACTCGAGACTCCGTTTTGCGTAGGATCTCTTCTCTTTTTGCTTCCTCGTCGGGCCTCATATCCATCCACTACTACTGAAATATATCCTTGCCAGCACACCTTAGAAATAGACGAACGCGGGCGACGACGCAATGGTCGCCGCCGCGCGCGAGGCTAACACTGACGATCAGGGCGCGATCAGGCCGCGTCCTCAAAGTCGTCCACGAAATCATCTACTCCAGGCATCGTTTGCAACCGTTCTCGGGCGATCTTCCAGGCGACCTCCATGATCCAACTCAACGATCGGTCCTGACGAAGGGCCTCCTGTTTGGTCTCATTGATCACTTCTTCCGAGAAATACAGGGTCATCTTCTTCTTTGATGCCATTACGTCCTCCTTGACGCCTGGGAATGATTCACTTCTTCTATGGTTCATAACTGATGCGCAGCGCCTTTTGCGGTGCCTGTACGCGCATGTCCTACATCCACCTCCACCATACGACTTATGACGGCATCGTCAAAAAATTTAAGTAAAACTTTAAAGGAGTCGGGCCCTGCCCCCAAACTTAAACCTTTGCTTGAGGAAACCCTAAAGCGGTGCAACGGGGAAAGGCGGCGTGAAAATGACCCCGTGGGAATGGCCTGGGCCTTTACACACGATGAGGATCGCGAGGTTGTATCTCTCTTTGCCAGTTCCCTGGCCTATGGCCGTGTCGATCTTTTGCGACGGGCCATCGACCAGGTTCTGCAGCCCATGGGAGATCGTCCCGCCGAGTTTCTTCGCCAGGTAGAACCCTCGGTGCTGGGAGGTCTATGGGATGGTTTCGTCTATCGAATGACTCGTGGTCCTGACATTACGGATCTTGCGACAGCCATTCAGAAGACGCTTCGGATCGAAGGTAGTCTGGAAAACCTCTATTTGAAGACTCCCGATAAAAGTCGGCCCTGCAGACTGGATCGAGACTCGCCGCTTATTTCATCCCGCGCGGAGCATCTGGCGAGAGCCTCCGAATTTGTCATGACGCTACGCGATCGACGACGAAGACCCGAAGTGGTCCGAGGATTTCGATATCTCTTGCCCGATCCCGCTGATGGAAGCGCATGTAAACGCCTCCATCTCTTCTTTCGTTGGATGGCCCGGGGACCAGATCTGGTGGATTTCGGGATCTGGAAAAACCTGCCCCCGGCAATGCTGGTGATGCCCCTCGATACCCATACCGCCCGATTATGTCGTTATCTTGGCCTTCTGGAGCGAAAGAGCATCGATAATAAGGCCGCCATTGAAGTGAGTCGGCGACTTCAACAATTCGATCCCCGGGATCCTTTGAAATATGATTTTGCGCTCTGCCATCTGGGAATCAGCGGACGATGTATTCACCGCCGTAGCCCCGAACATTGCCCCAACTGTCCGATCGAAGCGGCATGCATTCTTCCCCAGCATCCTGTCGGCGATCCACGATGACTTAAGTATAATCCATGCGCAGGCTCTCGATGGCTTCCAGTTGAAAGATCTGTACTCCCAGGATCCACTGAAAGAAAACCCCTCCCAGGATTACAAAAACTGCGAACGCCAGCGCAAAAATCACGACCAATTCAAACCATCGTCGGCCACGAGAAAGCATGGCGGTGACGGCGAGACTAATAAAAAAGCTGATCGCCCCGAGCCATAACAACAGAAG
>SKNI01000731.1 GCA_007120615.1 Myxococcales bacterium
TCGAAACTGCCATCGCCGAGGCCCACTGGATCCGCGAGCGCTCTCGCCAGATCTCAGAGACCTATAACGTCCTCACCATCGAAGAATACGCCGCCCTGGCTCCATCTCTCTATCTCTTCGAAGGACTGGAGACCCGTGGAATCGGTGGCACCGACAAGATCATCGTCTCCCAGCCCAGCGCCATCGAAGCCGCCGGGGAGCTCTTCAGCGGGACCGATCTGGACACCATCAAAGATTATATGAGCTTTCACTTCCTCTCGGATCGCGCCTCCTCGCTGCCCCGAGAGTTCGATCAGGCCCATTTCGAGTTCTTCTCGCGCACTCTCTCCGGTACTGAAGAGCAACGAGAGCGCGACCGCCGCGGCACCCAACTCGTCGGTCGGTCCCTTGGCCACGCCATCGGTCAGGAATACGTCGCCCGACACTTCCCGCCCTCCTCCCGAGAGCAGATGGAAGAGCTCGTCGATAACCTGTTGATAGGCTTTCGAGGACGATTGGAAAATCTGGAGTGGATGGACGACGAAACCCGCGCCGAAGCTCTGGCCAAGCTCTCCACCTTTGATACCCGCATCGGCTATCCCGAGATCTGGGACTCCTTCGACGATCTCGAGATCGACGACGGCGACCTCTTCGGAAACCGCATGCGCCTCGCCGAACATCAGTGGAATGAGCAACTCCTGCGATTTCCCGAGCCCGTCGATCGCCGACGCTGGTTCTGGCCCCCGCAGATCGTCAACGCCAGCTACAGTCCGTTGATGAATCAGATCACCTTTCCGGCGGGCATCCTGCAGGCTCCCTTCTTTGATCCCGAAGCCGATCCGGCCATGAATTACGGCGCCATCGGGGCCGTCATCGGCCACGAGATCGGACACGGCTTCGACGACCAGGGCCGCCGCTTCGACTCCGAAGGTCGAATCCGCGACTGGTGGACCGAAGAAACCGACGCCCTCTTCGACGAAGCATCGGGCCGACTGGCCGACCAATTCTCTCAATTCTGCCCTATCGATGAGCTCTGCGTGAACGGCCGCCTCGCCCTGGGAGAAAATATCGGCGACCTCGGCGGCATGCAGATGGCCTACACCGCCTACCGAAATTACGTCGCCCAGACCTATCCCGACGGCGAGGCCCCGGTCATCGACGGCTTCACCGGCGACCAGCGCTTCTTTCTTGCGTGGGCCCAGGTCTGGCGGACTCTCTACCGCGACGACGCCCTCCGCGCCCAGCTGGTCAACGGACCTCACTCCCCGGGCATGTACCGAGTCAACGGGGTCGTGCGAAACCTCGACGCCTGGTACGAAGCTTTCGACGTAACCGAAGACCACGAGCTCTATCTTCCGCCGGAAGAGCGGGTTTCGATCTGGTAAGACTCCGACTCTTCTCGTTGTCGCGAGATCTTTTGAACCGCCTCCCCTATCCTTGACGGATCTACGGCCCTCGCCATATCCGTCAAGGATACGACCCCGATCAACTCTCCTGTCCCATCGGTCACGATCAGACGTCGAACGCTATTCTCTGCCATCAGCCGCAGCCCCGCATTAAAGCTGGCCTGATAGTAAATCATAACCGTATCTCGAGACATCACCGAGCCGACCTTCGCCTCCCCGGGATCCTCTCCTGCTGCGACCACCCGACAGGCAATATCGCGGTCCGTGATCACCCCGACTACATTTTGCTCCGTCGAAGATTCCACCACCGGGATGAGCCCACAATTGCAACGCTTCATCTTCAATGCTGCCTCTAATACGGAGTCGTCAGGGGTGCAGGTTGTCACGTCTCGGGTCATGATCTCTTCGATATTCATCGTCGGCTCCTCTCTTGCAGGTCCCTTTGGAATCGATGACTCGAAAATAATCACAACCGCGCTCCCACCATCACTCCTTTTCACTCCAGCTTCATCCCGACCGAATCACCAGAAGTCGGTCCTCGGCGCGAAGCACCAGGTTTTCCCGGGGCGGGATATGAAATTCTTCTCCCCGCCGCACCCCCACCAGCGCCCCGGTCTTTAAGGCGGGAGCCTCCAGCATGGCCTCCGAGAACCGGCTTCCCACCAGCGTCTCTGCTACCGCCACTTCCCGCAGCGCTGCCCCCGCGCCGCTTCGAAAGAGGTCGCCGAAAAAATCCCCGAGACCGATACTCTGAATGGCCTGCGAGAGCATCACCCCGGCGTAGCGATTATTGAGAAGTACCTCGTCGACATCTGCCGCCTTGGCCAACGAGAGGTTCTCCTCGTCCAGAAGTTCCACAATGATATGACAACGCTTTGAGAGAGCTCGCACCGAGAGAACCGTCAAAATCGAGCGGGCGTCGACCCCCTCCGCCGCAGTGGTGTCGAGCGAGGTCGCCAGCACCACCACCGCCTGCGCCTCGTCCAGCGACAGCGTCTCCAGCACAGCGTTCGAGGTCGGCGGAGCATTCATCCAACGCAGGCCGTGCTCCGAACCGGAGTCGTCGACGACCGAGGGAGCTTCCCCCTCCGAAACGATCACGATCTCCACAGGCGGCTCGATCTGTTGCAAATCATCGACCAGCCGTTGCCCGTGAACGTTCCAGCCACAAATCACGATGGTCTTCGGCTCCGTCATCGCACCCCTTCTCTTTGCTCTGGAGCTGCTTCGGCACCGAAAGCCTGTGCACCCCGGTCGCCGAGAGGCCTGATCACGATGGCCCGATCGCCCTGTTTAATCACCGGGTCATCGCCGGACGATAGCATCTCCGGCCCCCGACGAAGGGCGACCATGCAAACGCCCCTGGCCTCAAAGAGCTCTTTGCTGACCCGGGAGAACGACTTTCCCTGGCATTGGGCCTCGAGCCTCATCTCCCTGAAATGAGAGCCCACCCCCGCCTCAAAAAGCTCATCAAATGCCTTGATAAGACCGGGAGACTGCACGGCCTGAGACAAGAGCGTCCCCGCATACTCTTCGGCCACGATGACGTCATCGGCTCCGGCATTATCGGCCAACAATTTATGTTCCTCGCTCAGCAATTCCACCACCAGGCGGGCCTCACAGCCGAGCTTTCGAAGAGCCAGACAGACCAACACCGAACGAGCGTCGATCTCGGTGGCACTCTCCCCGCCGCGGCGCTCAGCGAGCACCACCAGCGCGCTGGCATCCTCGGGCTGGGCTGCGGTCAACGATTCCGCCGAATAGGGATCAAACCACAGGTGGTGAAGGTGGGAGTCGAGCCGAATCCCCAGGTCATCTCTTCGGGAAACAATCACCAGATGGGCCTGGGGCAGAGAGCTACGAAAGTCTCGAATCATGCGAGGACCGTTTTCGTTCCATCCGCAGATGACCACATGGGAGGTAATCCCCAGAATATCCAGACCCGAGCTTCTCTTACTTCGCAAGCGGTGCAAGAGCGTACTCGCCAGCACTCCCGCCAGCACACTCCACAATCCCAGACCCATGATGACCATGACGCTGGCCACAATTCTCCCCCCCGTGGTGACCGGGACAATGTCGCCGTAGCCTACGGTGCTCAAGGTAACCACCGCCCACCACATCCCGTCACCCAGCGTCTCAAATCCCGACCCTGCACCCCGCTCAAAGGTCAAAATTCCCACCGTACCAAAGAGCATCGCCCCCAAAAAATAGACGATAATGATGGCATTACCGGTCCGGTTCTTCTGCAGATCGGCGCCAAAATTATGAAAGGAATTGGCCAGTAATTTTGTCGCTCGTAGCATCCGAGCCGACCGCAACAGGCGCAGAACCCGAAACAATCGGGCCAGCCGAAAGACCCGAAAGAGACGCAAAAACCGCAGCACCGGTAAAATCGCCAGTAACTCCACCCAGCTACTGCGGATGAAAAACCACTTTCGACCAGCAGGAGCGATCCACAATTTCGACAGATACTCCACGACGAACACACAGGTGATCGCCAGATCCGTCCACACCAACCACCCACCCCAATCCCCGGCCGCCGCGCCCCCGAGCCACCCCGCGGGCTGACCGGAGGGAATGCTCAACTCGATGATCAACAAGAGCACCGATACGCTCACCAGCACCAA
>SKNI01000282.1 GCA_007120615.1 Myxococcales bacterium
AGCTTCTTATGGAAGACTCCCACCTCAATCGAGTGTGGATTCTTCGCCAGCTTCTTCACCCCCTGAACGTGGTGGATTCCATGGAGTTCATCCTCGACAAGCTGGGCAAGACCGACAGTAACGAGGATTTCCTCAATTCCATGAGCGGCTGAGATGTTTCAAAAACTTCTGGAAGTCGAAGACCGCTACCACCAGCTCAACAGCCAGCTCGCCGATCCGGAGGTCGCCTCCGATCCGGATCGGCTGCGGGATCTGTCAATTGAGCACGCGCAACTGCGCGAGGTGGTCACCGCTTTTCGGCGGTATCGAGAAATTCAGGAGGAGCTCGAAGAGAATAAGCTGATGCTCAGTGACTCCGACGATGCCATTCAGGAGATGGCTCGCGAGGAGATCGAGGCGCTCGAAGCGGAGTACGAGGAACTCACCGAGCATATCAAGATGCTCCTCTTACCTCGCGATCCGCTGGACGATAAGAATATCTTTCTGGAGATTCGCGCCGGCACCGGCGGAGATGAAGCGGCCCTCTTTGTGGCCGACCTCTTTCGGATGTACGCCCGCTACGCCGAAAGCAGGGGCTGGAAGGTGGAGGTGGTCAGCTCCAACGATACCGACCGGGGTGGGTATAAAGAGATCATCGCTCTCATCGAGGGGGACCAGGTCTATAGCCGCCTCAAATACGAAGCCGGCGTTCACCGAGTTCAGCGGGTTCCCGACACCGAAAGTCAGGGCCGAATCCACACCTCGGCGGTGACCGTCGCCATTCTTCCGGAAGCGGAGGATGTCGAATTGGACATCAAAAACCACGAATTGAAGATCGACACCTTTCGCTCCAGCGGACCGGGCGGCCAGTCGGTAAATACTACGGACTCCGCGATTCGAATCACCCACGAGCCCACGGGCCTGGTGGTGACCTGTCAGGACGAAAAGAGTCAGCATAAAAACCGCGCCAAGGCCATGAAAGTACTCAAGGCCAGGCTTCTGGAGAGAGAGCGCGAGTTGGTCCGAAAGGAGAGAGAGGCCGATCGTCGCGGACAGGTCGGAAGCGGAGATCGCTCCGAGCGAATCCGGACCTATAACTTCCCCCAGTCCAGGGTCACGGACCACCGCATCAACTTTACCACTCACCGACTCGACGACATCCTGTCCGGTAATACCGACGAAGTCATCGATCCGCTCATCGCCCATCATCAGGCAGAAGAGTTGCAGAACTTGCAGTAGTGTCCGATTGGGCCTCTTCTGAGCTTCCACTCGGGCCCCTCCGGTCTCGCAATTAAATTGCTCGACCACCTCCCCTGCGCCCTGAACGACGGGCGCTGGAGAGGATTGACGCGGGCGTATCTGGCGATTCAGGTTTTTGGGTGGGCTTGTCGAAGCACTTCGAACTCACGAACCATACACACAGCCCAACGAGGCGACGGCAACCCTCTCCGCCGGCCGCATTTCAGGCCGACGGGGAGGTGCCCGAGCTAGCTAGCGAGGGCGGAGGGGACTTGCCGAGAAATAAAAGCGTTACAAGGACTACTGGTCTTCAAACGGGTTGGTCTGCTATATATTCGCACAACGCGAATTGGATGGTTAATTGAGTCAACGGAGGGCGACATGGCGCAGTTTATTTGTGCGATCGATCAGGGAACGACGGGCACCACGGTGATCATCGTCGATGAGGAGTTGAAGGTTCGAGCGCGGGTCACCGAGGAATTTGAGCAGATCTTTCCCAAGCCCTCCTGGGTGGAGCATAATCCCGACGGGATCTGGGCGTCGACGACCTCGACCATCGCGAGAGCGCAGAAGGAAGCGGGCATCGCGCCGGAAGATATCAAAGCGGTGGGGATCACCAACCAGCGAGAGACCACGGTGGTCTGGGATCGAGAGACCAGTCGGCCGATTCACAACGCGATCGTGTGGCAAGACCGGCGTACCAGGGGCCGGATTCAGCAGATCTCCGATGACGGCCATGAGGCGATGGTGATGGAGCGCACCGGCCTGATTTTGGATCCCTATTTTTCGGGGACCAAGATCGAGTGGATTCTCGATCACGTGGGGGGGGCCCGCAAACGAGCGATGGCCGGGGAGCTGGCGTTTGGCACGATCGACTCCTACCTGGTGTGGAAGCTCACCGGGGGAGACGTTCATGTCACTGACGTCTCCAACGCCTCCCGGACGCTCTTGATGGATCTTCATAAGGGGGAGTGGGACACGGAGTTACTCCAACTCTTTAATGTCCCCCGGCCCCTGTTGCCGAAAATCGTGGGGAACTCCGAGGTCTACGGGGAGGTGCGGGGAGTGGAAGGTCTGGCTGACGGAACGCCGATCTGTGGGATGGCCGGTGACCAGCAGGCGGCACTCTTCGGGCAGGTCTGTTTTCTGCCGGGAGAGGCGAAGTGCACCTATGGAACGGGGGCGTTTTTATTGATGAATACGGGCTCCAAACCGGTGATGAGTCAGCATCGATTGCTGTCGACGGCGGCCTGGCAGATCGACGGGGAGATGACCTATGCCCTGGAGGGGAGCGCTTTTATCGCCGGCGCCATGGTGCAGTGGCTTCGCGACGGCCTGGGCGTGATCAGCGAGGCTTCCGAGATCGAAGAGATCGCTCGCTCGGTGAAGAGTAGCGACGGAGTGGTCGCAGTACCAAGCCTTTCGGGTCTCGGGGCGCCCCACTGGAATCCCGGCGCGCGAGGGGTGTTGTGGGGGCTGACCCGGGGAACCACCAGAGCCCATATCGCCCGAGCGGCTCTGGAGGGGATCGCCCTTCAGAACGTGGATATTCTGCGGGCCATGGAGCGGGACAGTCGAAAAGAACTCAAAGTACTTCGAGTCGACGGCGGAGCCAGCGCCAATGATCTCTTGATGCAGATGCAGGCGGACTTCTTGAATCGAAAGATCGTTCGACCGGAGATGACGGAGACCACGGCACTGGGCTCGGCGTTAATGGCGGGGCTGGCGGTGGGAATTTTCAAAAATCTCGATCAAATTCGGGAGACCTGGCGAGAGGATAAGCGATTTGATCCGAATATGAGCGAGCAAGACCGCGCCGCTCATCTTAGTCTGTGGCAGCAGGGGATCTCGCGAGTCTGATCTTGGGATCGAGATCGATGACTGTTAATTATCTGCGAAGTTGGAGATCTCGGAGATGTCCGCGGAGGGCGATGCCTCGATCGGAGGCGTCGCTCTTGGCTCTTGCGGTGAAGTTGAAGAGGGCGCTGATCGCTTCATCATCGAGGCGCATGATGGTTATGGTCCCGTCGATATAGGAATCATAATGGGCTTCCTGGCCGTCCAGCGGGTTGTATAGAAGGGAGGGATGAACGGCCTCCGGTTCAGCGGGGTCTCCGACGGCGACCAGCGGGTATTGGCCGACTTCGATATCTTCGGGGATCTCGAGAATCAGGGCCACCGGCGGCTGCATCAATGTAATTCGAGTGCTCTTTGTCCCGTCGTCGAGGGAGCTCTCCGAGATATTATAGTCCCGGCAGGTCACCGAATATTCCAGATCGCCGGTAACCTCAAAGTGATAACAGGCTTGCTCCAGGCTCTCCGCGTTCGCTTCTACTTCGGAGTCGGCTTGAGAAGGTTGGGAGTCGTCGCAGGCGCCCACAAAAAGGAAGATTGAAAGAAGAGGGAGAACCAGGAATCGAACGGAGCGCATAGCGTTCATAAATGCTCGGACCAAAGAGAGCGATTGACGGGGTTATTATGGAGGGAATTGGATCTTCGTCAATATGCCATCACCGAATCATCATCATCGATCACGATCACCGATGACGGAGCGCGGACGTCCTCGACGTCCTCGTCCGCATCGACCAAAAGCGCTCTTTCTTCATGCGGACGGGGACGTCCGCGCTCGTGCGCCTGAGAGCATATATAGCCAGATGGTGAGAGTCCATCCGGGGCAAGATCCCGCCCTGAAGTAGAAGGCAACTGCGTCACCGCGAGGTGGGGTGGGAAGCAGCCGAGGTAATGAAGAACCAGTCCGTAACGAAAGTGAACTCGATTCAGCCCAGGCATCTG
>SKNI01000184.1 GCA_007120615.1 Myxococcales bacterium
GGTTGAGGCGGGGCAGGTTTCGACGAAGGGCCTCAATGGCGGCTTCTCGGCAGAGGGCGGCGAGGTCGGCGCCGACGAATCCGTAGGTCTCTTCGGCCATAGAGGCCAGATCCACGTCCCCGCCGAGAGGCATCCCCCGGGTGTGAATATTGAGCACCTGTCGGCGACCGTCGGTGTCGGGAACGCCGATGACGATCTCCCGATCGAAGCGCCCCGGACGGCGAAGGGCCTCGTCGATGCCGTCGATCCGATTGGTCGCTCCGATGACGACTACATTCTGGCGAGGCTCCAGCCCGTCCATCAGGGTCAATAGCTGTGCGACCACCCGGCGCTCGACCTCGCCGGTGACCTGTTCCCGTTTGGGGGCGATGGAGTCCAACTCGTCAAAGAAGATGATCGCCGGGGCGTTCTCCTGGGCTTTTTCAAAGACCTCCCGCAATTTTTGCTCGCTCTCACCGTAATGACGGCCCATGATCTCGGGGCCGGCAATATGAAAGAAGGCGGTCTCCGATTCGTTGGCGACCGCTCGAGCAAGGAGGGTCTTTCCGGTGCCCGGAGGCCCGTGAAGGAGGACTCCTTTCGGCGGATCGATGCCCAGGCGTTGAAATAAGATCGGGTGCTTTAAGGGAAGCTCGATCATCTCGCGTACTTGCGTGATCGTATCGCCCAAGCCGCCGATATCGTCGTAGGTAACGTCGGTAGAGCGGGTTTCGTCGGGCTCCACATATTTGGACAGAAGCTCGATCTCGGTCTCGGGAGTAATCCGAACGATGCCGCGAGGCTTGGTCGAGGTGACCGCCAGTCGAATCTCCTGGAGGCCGAAGGCTCGCTGCTCAAAGAAGGCGCGAAAGATCTCCTCGGGGAAGAGGTTTTTGTCCATGTCCGGAGTGCGTCGGTAGACCGAAGTGGAGATCACATCTCCCATAACCAGCGGTCTGCGGGAGAGGGTTCGCATCAGGGCCTCGCCGGAGCCTTTGAGGCGAAGGTTTTTCTGGGCCGGCGCCAGCACCACGGTCTTGGCGGGCTGCGCGTCGCCGGCCTTGATGGTCACCCAATCGCCCATGGAGACGTTGGCGTTGGCCCGGATCAGACCGTCGAGGCGAACGATGGGCAGGCCCTTGTCTTCGGGAAAGGGGGGAAGGGCGATGGCCGCAGTGCTTCGCTGACCGACGATCTCGATGACGTCGCCCTGTCGGATCCCCAACTCCTTAAAGGCCTGCTCGTTGAGTCGGGCGGTGCCTTTACCAACATCGCGCTCGTTGGCCCCGGCTACCTGTAGACGGGCTCCTTCATCTTTTTCATTTGTTTTGGCCATTGTTCTCACTTCTGGGCAGAAAGAAATCTTTTGACTATTCGATTGGTTTGAAATCATGAGCACAGGCGAAGATATTTCCAGTTTTGATAAATTCTCCGAATCACATCGGTCCAAATAAGAGCGGTTGCCAGCGGGAATCACTCTCATTATAGTTCGCCCGTTCGTCACCTGCGGCGGATGTTGAACCTGCCTGATGTTCCCTGTTTATCGGTTCCATTTTTACTTCCCTGACAAGAGCTTACGTTATGGCCCAGAATCGCACGACCAAATTTGTTTTCGTCACCGGCGGCGTTCTCTCAAGCCTGGGAAAAGGCATCACCGCCGGGGCGGTAGGATCATTGATGGAGAGTCGTGGCCTGCGAGTGACATTTGCCAAGCTCGATCCTTATATTAACGTCGATCCGGGCACGATGAATCCTTTTCAGCACGGGGAGGTCTTCGTCACCGATGATGGTGCCGAGACCGATATGGATCTGGGCCATTACGAGCGCTTTACGACTGCGCGCATGAGCAAGAAGAATAACTTCACCACCGGCCAGATCTACGACTCGGTATTGACCAAGGAGCGGCGGGGCGAATACCTGGGGGCCACGGTACAGGTCATTCCCCACATTACCGACGAGATCAAAGAGCGGTGCTACGAAGCTTCGGAGGGCTACGATCTGATGTTCGTCGAGATCGGGGGAACCGTGGGCGATATCGAATCGCTGCCGTTTCTGGAGGCGATCCGTCAGATGGGAATCGAATTGGGGCGGGAAAACGCCGTATTTTTGCATGTGACCCTGGTGCCCTATTTGCCGGCGGCCGACGAGGTCAAAACCAAGCCCACCCAGCATTCCGTGAAAGCCCTTCGAGAGATCGGGATTCAGCCGGATTTTCTGGTCTGCCGAGCGGATCGGGATCTGCCCAAAGATATCAAGCGCAAGATTTCGCTCTTCTGCAACGTTCCCGTGGAGCGAGTGGTCACGGCTCGGGACGCCAGTTCGATCTATGAGGTGCCCGTATTGATGGCGGAGGAGGGCATCGATCACGAATTGGCAGAAGCTCTCAACATCTGGTCGAGGCCTGCCGACTTGAGTTATTGGCATCGGATCGTGGAGCGCCTCAATAATCCCAAGGATGAAGTGCGGGTGGCGATCGTCGGAAAATACGTGGACCTGACCGATAGCTATAAATCCCTCAATGAGGCACTTCTACATGCCGGGATTGCCAACGAGACCCGAGTGCATCTGGAGTTTGTGGACTCCGAAGATCTGGAGCAATTGGAGCCCGAAAAATTATTGAGTCATTGCCACGCCATTCTCGTTCCCGGCGGCTTTGGAGAGAGAGGGACGGAGGGCAAGATCCGGGCGATTCGATATGCCCGAGAGAATCAGATTCCCTTCTTTGGGATCTGCCTGGGCATGCAACTTGCGGTCGTGGAATTCGCTCGTCACGTCGCCGATCTGCGCGGGGCAAATAGCACCGAGTTTGACCCGGAGACGTCGGCCGCGGTCATCGCCCTGATGCCCGATCAGGAGGAGCTGGAGGATATGGGCGCCACCATGCGTCTGGGTAGCTACGATTGCGAACTCAAAGAGGGCAGTCGCGCCAATAAAATCTACGGAACGCGCTCGATCTCGGAGCGCCACCGTCACCGCTACGAGGTCAGTAACGCCTACCGCCCGGAGCTCGAAAAGAGCGGGTTGATCATCAGCGGGACCTCTCCTGACGGAGTGCTCGTAGAGATGATCGAACTCGACGATCATCCCTGGTTTATCGGCTGTCAGGCCCACCCGGAGTTCAAAAGCCGCCCCGGTCAGGCCCACCCGTTATTTGCAAGCTATATCTCGGCGGCCCTGGCGTTTAAGAACGGGTGATCGAGGGAGAGGAGGAAGAGGAGAGGGAGAAGGGCAAGGGCCATCGCCAAGGGGCCAAGGGGCCAAGGGCGCGGAGGAAGGGCAAGAAAAGGTCGGGTTCGGGTGGGCTGCGACGATTGTGGTAATTAGTGCCTTGGATGCCAATATGGACGGGAACTTCCTTGCTGTCCGACAACGGTTCGAATGATTTCTATATCGATTTGCATCTATCTGACCACCAAAGCCGAGTAACTCTTCCCAGTTGTCCGACATCGCTTCTCATCATCTGCAAACGCGGCACCAATCCGACCACTCCCCCTTTCCCTTGCCCTTCCTTTGCGTCCTTGGCCCCTTGGCCCCTTGGCGATTTCCCTTGCCCTTCTCTCTCCTCTCTCCTCTCTCCTCTCTCCTCTCTCCTCTCTCCTCTCCTCTCCTCTCCTCTCTCCTCACAGACGGTGCTTCACCCCGAAGTCGGTACTCTTCAATAACTCCAGCCGGGGATTCTCCCCATAAGCGAGTTCAAAAAAGGAGAGCTCCGGAGCGGCCCCGATCCGCCAGGGCCAGGATGCCGATCCCAGACCTCGGTTGATGTAGAGGTAGCTTCCGTCGAGATAATAGGCTCCCACATGGTATTCGGCCCCGAGACCCTGAGCGATGCGGTTGGTGATGCCCGGGATATTAAATTGGTAGCCGTGGGTGTGGCCGCTTAAGATCAGATCGGCACCCCGTCTGGCCAGGTGGGGTGCGATGGAGGGTACGTGGTTGAGAGCCAGACAGAAGGAGTCGCCCTGGACCTCGTCAAAGGCGGCGTCTACATCGGAGTTTTTGGTCATATGATCGTCGACGCCCAC
>SKNI01000096.1 GCA_007120615.1 Myxococcales bacterium
CGAGGGCCTCCACATGCTCGTTATGTTCTCTCGGGACCAGGCGCTCAGCGCCGTAAACGCTGCGCAGCAGGTCCGTGTTCTCTTCGTCGTTGAGCTTCAGCAGTGCTGCCTGGACTTTGTCTTTGACCTCTTGCGGCAGATCGCTTCGAATGGCCAGACCGTGAGTTGGCACCGGGCCCTGCTGATGGAGGACCCGGATGCGGGATCGCTCTTCGTCGGAGAGGTATTGCTGGAGCGCATAATCGGAGGCGGCAGCGGCGTCTACCCGCTCATTGGCGAGCGCAAGGAGGGCCTGCTCGTAGCCTCCGGCGAATACGATGTCATCGAAGAAGCGCCGGGGATCGCCTCCCTGCTCGATATGCCCCTCGGAGATGACTTCGGCCAGGGGAAAGAGATAGCCCGAGGTGGAGGAGGGGGAGGTAAATGCGATGGTTCGATCCTTGAGATCGGCCAGGGTCTCGATATCGCTGTCTTCCAGCACGTACCACTGAGAGTAGTAAAAGGGATTGCCGGTGCGCTCTTCGACGACCAACAATTCGACGCCCGCCATCTCATGAGCCATCAGATAAGGAAGTCCGCTAAAATAAGCGACGTCAGCGTTCTTTGAGCGCAGGGCCTCGACCACGGCCGAATAATTTGTGGGCAAGAATACTCTGGCCTCATATCCGGTTTCTTCGGAGATGAAGGCGGCGAATTTCTCGGAGTCCAATTGCAGTCCTTCGGGATTTTCCTGGGGTTGGAAGGCGAAGGTCAACTCCAGAGGGGCTTCGGTGGTCTCATCATCTCGAGTCCGCTCACAGCCCAGGAGGAAGAAAAGTCCAAATAACCCCAGCACTACAGAAATGGTGATTCCCAACGAAAAGCGATACGACATCAAAAGCTCCGATGCATCTTTGCCCGGGCTAAGGGCAAGAGAGAAAGACAGCGAGCGAGAATGCTCGAAAGTTCAGCATCAATTGATAGCGTTTAAAATAAAAGGGTCAAGGAGAAATTGATAATTAGTTTCAATTTCATTAGGTCGGGGGACCGAAAAAAGAAAAACCCTCCGCCCCCGACAGGGGGAAGAGGGCTCTTATTGACACCAGACGCTCGGAGGAGCGTGTGTGGTTATACTCGCTCGCGGGTAACCTGATCTCGCTCGATGGCCTCGAAGAGAGCTCGGAAGTTTCCGCCGCCGAATCCTTCATCACCTTTTCGCTGGATGATCTCGATGAAGAACGGTCCGGCATCGGGCTCATCGTAATAAATGGCCGCTTCTTTCATAAAGATCTGAAGCAGGTATTTCTCGTCCTCTCCATCGACGAGAATTCCCTTCTCGGCCAGAATATCCCAGTCTTCCTCAATGGAGGATACACCCTGCGCAGCCAACCGGTCGGGGGCGGCTTCATAATAGGTCTGGGGAGTGTGGAGAAATTCGATGCCTCGGTCTTCCAACTCGTCGATGCACTCGACGATATCCTTGACGTTAAAGGCAGCGTGCTGGACACCACCGCCGCCGAAGTCTTCCAGATATTTTTGAATCTGGGAGGTGTTGAAGAAGGGCTTCTGAGGCTCATTATTGGCGAATTTAATTCCACCTTCGAGATCATGCATGACGATGGATTTGAGCCCCGATCCGCTCTGACGAGTCGGGTCGATATCGCTGGTATGAAAAGCGATATCCCAGAACTGCTCCATGCCGAGGACGTCGCGGAACCAGTTCACCAGGGGCTTCAAGGTGCGCACATTGGAGGTGAGGTGGTCGATGGTGGTGAATTCGAATTTATTATCTCCACCCTCCGAGACCGCTTCGAATCCGCCATCATAGAGGTCGAAGTTCTTTCGCTCTACGAATCCGTAGGTGGTATTTCCCAGGGGAGTGGCGATATGAAAGGAACGAAGGGTGCCGCCGTCTTTCTCGATGGTTTCGATATCATCGATAAAGGTGGCGCCCCGGGCTTCCAGACGCTTCCAGGCTTCGTCTACATCGCGGACCGCAAAGTTGACGTTGCCGATTCCGGCGGTGTGGAATTTACGATGGTACGACGCCCAGGAGTCCTCTCTCAGGGACTGGACGCATTCGATGCGAATATCGCCGGCCTGGTAGACTTCCGATCGATCTCCGGTTTGTTCTTCCAATTCGGAAGTGGAGCGAGCGGTCATCTTGAAATCGAGCTTGTTGAGGTAGAAATTTCGGCTTCGCTCCAGATCGAGCGTGACAAATCGAAGGCTGTCATAGCCAGTAATTCCGAGGTTCTTTATTTGCGACATTCTTCGCCTCCCGAGGTTGGTTGAATCGCGCCACGGAATCTTTCGCGTTCGCGAAGACTCCGACGAATTGGCGGTGGCAGGGCGCCACGTTCAAGTTCTGTTTACAAGTGCTGGTATCTCAGGGATGGGAGTAGCGAAAATTGGCGAGTCTGTAAAGAGTATGATCCACTTTTTGGCCAGCCAACGAGGCTTATTAGTACAACTTAGGAGAAGTCTGGGGGGAACCACCGATCCTGGGAGTGCAGCCGGCGAAGTTCTTCAAAGATCGTGGCGACCAGCGGGATTTGAAAGTCATCGAAGGTGTCGGGATTATCAAAAAAACGTCGGGTGCGGCCGCGGTGTTCGGCACGGTATTGCAGCGCCTTTGCGAGCATCTGGATCCGATCGGCGGCTTTGACCAGCCGGGCTTCTAATGAGGTGGCGCTGATATATTCATCATGGGCATCCTGCCAGGCCGGAGGATGATCTTCGAAGAGCTGGGCCGCGGCGTTTTCTTCGGCCTTCTGACATGCGGAACGTCCCAGTAGGATCTTGACCGGCCGGGGCAGGTCGGTGAGCATGGCCTCGGGGAGGTCGTGGACCAGAGCGATTCGCATCACTTTTTCGGTGGAGACCGGCTCATCGATATGATCAGCGAGCCAGAGAGCGATCAGGGTGACCATATAGCTGTGAGCGGCCACGGATTCGGGGTTTTGAACCCCACAGACCTGCCAGCCGGTGCGGGGAAATGCCTCCAGGCGCTCGGCCCGCGCGATCAGACGCAAAAGGGCGTCGGCATTTTCATTTGCTGATGATTTCATGGATGATTCCTCTAGAAAAATGTGGTCATGATGGAGCAAGCAATGCGGACCGGACGTGAATAAGCCGACCATAGCAGTGTTGGGGGCGACGGGCTTTGTGGGAGGTCAGGTACTCACCGCCTTGTCGCGCAGCGGATACCGGTTGCGCGCCGGATATCGGGACACGAGCATCCGCTGGCACGTGGAGGAAATCAAGTGCGAGTGGCTGCAGACGGAGTTGGAGCGTTCGGCATCGGTGAGACGTCTGGTCCGGGGAGCTCAGGCGGTGATTGATTGCGCAGGATATATCCCGAAGCGATCAGAAGGGATCGGGGAGGCCCGTCGTCGAGGTGTGGCGAGGTTGCGCACAGTCCTTGATGCCTGCCAGCGAGAAGAGGTTCGCCGGGTGGTATATCTCTCCAGCGCTGCCACGACCCTTCAAGTGGATGTGAAAGATTCACCCCGGAGCGCTTCGATCGCCGATGAGACCTCCTTATATATTCCGGGGTCCGTGGATGACAGCTATGTGGAGACAAAGGCGGCGATGGAGGCTGAGCTCTATCGCTATATCGCCTCCGGTCTTGAGATTGTGGTGGCATTACCCACCGGAGTCTTCGGGCCCGGAGATATTAAGGGGCGTGCTGCTCGATTTATCGACGCGGTCAATCGTGGGGAGATCGGGAGTCCCGAGGGGCTAAGGGTCAATATCAGTGACGGGAGAGATCTGGCACAGGGAATCAT
Source organism: Myxococcales bacterium (assembly GCA_007120615.1). Taxonomy (GTDB): domain Bacteria; phylum Myxococcota_A; class Bradymonadia; order Bradymonadales; family Bradymonadaceae; genus SKNI01. The sequence continues at coordinate 3,771 of SKNI01000096.1, forward strand.
CACGGCGCTGCAGCGAGGCCGGTCGGGACGACGGTATCTTCTGGGTGGCAATACGATCGGATACGCCACATTCGTGGAGTCCATCGCCCGCCTCATCGAGGTCGAGATGCCAAGACCCACCATGAGGGCCGCCGCGATTCGAAGAGCTCGCCAGTTGGGGGAGTGCGTGGGCGGGCCCTTCGGTTGTGCGCCCCTTTCGACCTTTCAACTCTCCGGAG